>JAOUGX010000128.1 GCA_029865385.1 Gammaproteobacteria bacterium | reverse complement strand
GGAACTGGACGAACCGTCTCCAATCAATGTTTATGGCGCAAGCAAACTGGCGGGTGAGCATCTTGTCAGAGAGCTTTGCCGGTCTCATTACATTCTTCGTACCAGTTGGATCTTCTCGGCGCACGGCAAAAATTTCGTGAAATCGATTCTTAGAAAAGCAGCATCCGACGATAAGCTGTCCGTCGTCGCCGATCAACGAGGTAAACCAACCAGTGCAGCGGAACTTGCACGCATTTCGGTCCGACTCCTTTCGGAGCGCACGCGCAACTGGGGCACATACCATTTTAGTCAGCCGGAGCCCATCTCATGGTATGAGTTTGCAAAAGCGATCGTTAGTGAGGCATTGCGACAGGGTTTTTCATTGCGGGTCACGGCGATAAACGCTGTTACGGCGCAAGAATACGTAGCTCCAGCAAGCCGGCCTGCAAATTCCGTTCTGGACTGCACCAAAGTTTGCGATAGTCTTTCCTTAACAATTCCGGCCTGGAACGAATCCCTTGTTCCGGTTCTTGCGGAGATACGAGAAAATGGACTTCTCACCTAGCGTATTGCTGGTTACCGGCGGCGCGGGATTCATAGGCAGCAATTTCGTTCGCCATGTACTGAAAACCACTCCGGACGCGATTGTCGTTACGCTGGATAAGCTTACCTATGCCGGGAGCATTCACAATCTTGATGATCTTCCAGACCGAGAAAGACATACTTTTGTCGAAGGGGATATCAATGATCGCGGCTTGGTGGAGAAACTGTTACGCGAACATGAAATCGACACCATTGTTCATTTTGCGGCCGAGACCCATGTCGACCGATCTATAGCAGGTCCGGGTGACTTTATCGCGAGCAACGTGCAGGGAACCTACAACCTGCTTGAATCGGCCCGTTCCGTCTGGCTGCTTGAAAACCGGTGGGACGAACATGCCTGTCGATTTCATCATATCTCGACTGACGAAGTTTATGGCAGCTTGGGTCCTGATGATGCCCCGTTTACGGAATCGTCTCTCTATGCCCCAAACTCTCCGTACTCGGCCAGCAAGGCTGCTTCGGATCACATGGTTCGCGCCTGGCATCACACCTACGGCCTACCGGTCACCACCAGTAATTGTTCGAACAACTATGGTCCGTATCAGCACGACGAAAAACTGATCCCGACAGTAATCAGAAGCTGCCTGAATCAAAGCCAGATCCCCGTATATGGCGATGGCAGTAATGTTCGAGACTGGTTGTACGTCGACGATCACTGCCGCGGCGTTCTCGCCTGCATCAGGCTCGGCAAGTTGGGTGAGGCTTACAATTTTGGCGGCCTCTTCGAGAGAGCAAATATTGATATTGTTCGAGACATTTGTCGGCTGATGGACGAGAAAAAACCGATGGCGGTGAAACACGAGTCGCTGATTCAGTTCGTGTCGGACCGCCCGGGCCACGACTGGCGCTATGCAATTGCGGTTGCGAAAGCTGCCCGAGAGCTCGAATGGACGCCCAGCGAGTCATTCGAGTCCGGTATTGAGAAGACAGTGAGTTGGTATTTGCGCAGATCAGGATAACTTGCGCCGGCCGATAACGATCTGCCCGTTAGATACCGGATTGCAGTGCCTTAGGGTCCGCCCGCGAGTTCAGTTGCAAAAATCACGTTATCAATATCGATTCCCGGGCCTGCGATCGTTATCGTGACAGATTCAATCGCAGCACCGCCGATTATTCCGAAAAACTCCAGGTTGCCGGCAGCTACGGCGGGAATGTCGAAGGTCTCCGCCCCATTCACCTGCACCGATCCCGACGCTGACTGATATGAAAACCCAAGTGCCATCACGCCGGCAGGGAGAACAATATCGACGATTTCCGGGTTGGATTGCTGCGGAGACAGGAACGCGCCAGTACCATACAAATTGTTGTTTTGAACGAACATTGGCGAATTGCTGGTAATCGTTACGTCGTCACCGGAGAAAATGCCGGGGTTCCCAAGATAAAGGAATCCACCGGGCGCTACCAGGCCTTCGAAATCGATCAAAACCGGGCTGACAACCGAAGCGTTGAATGCGCTTTCGTCCAGCATCTCGAAGATCGAGAAATCGATCACATTGATCTGCGCACCGGAGATGGAATCCTTGATCTGGACGCGACGTTTTCCCGCATTGCCATCGCCAAGAACAGCTATCTCGGGATCGCCACTCCCGTTCATGTCGGGAACGATGGCCATTGCGATCGGATTGCTGACGATACTCGCGAAAATATTGCTTACGAATTCGCCTGTTCCCCCGTCCCTGATAACGATCTTGGACGACTCGTCCGGACGTTCGACGAGCAACGCAACATCGTCGACAGTGTTGCCGTTTGCGTCACCGATGCCCAGCAACGCAACCGGCGAGTCGACACTGCCCGTGAACGCTGTAGCGACCGTCCCGCCTGTATCCGTACGCTTGATCTGGATCCGTACACCGCCGGTATCGGCCCGCCAGCCAAGCTGCGCCAGATCCGGCACGCCATCGCCGGATACGTCGTTCACCACAACCAGCTCGAGCGGTGAATAATTCGTGCCAAAAAAGATGTTGCGCAGCAAGGATTTGGTCCCAGTATCACGCTGTTGCGCCCGCGCCTGTCCGCTCAGTAAAACCTGCCCATGAACCAGCACCTCGGGTTCGCCGTTGCCCGATACGTCGGGAATGACAACGGCATCCAGGGGCGGTGCACGATTCCCGTAGAATGTTGTACTGGTTGCCGCATCGGATAGCGCATCCCTGGCCTGCGCACGCACACCTCCCGCACTATCGACGCCGACAACCAGCAATTCGTCGGCGTTGTTGGCGTTCGTATCCGGCAATACTGCCATGTGCGACGCCGAATAATTTGAACCATAGAAGATGTTGTTGACAACGGCACCCGTCGCACTGTCCTTTACCTGAACCCGCACGTTGTTGTCGGGACGAGTTCCTAGCAAAGCGATTTCCGGATGCCCGTTTCCATCAATATCGTCTATCGTAAGCATCGACGAAACGGGGTCGTCGCCGAAATCGATTGCTCGAACCAGAGAACCCGTTTCCGCGTCCCTGATCTGCACAAGAAATCCGTTCATCTTCAACAGTACTGCAATCTCCGGTGATCCATTGCCGTTGAGATCCGGTAGAGTCAACAGGCCGACCGTGAGCCTGTCGCAAACACTTGGTTGTGCGGGAACCGATCGATCCAGCATGAAATCGTCAAACAGGAAGTTACTGGAAAAAATGTCCGTGCCATATACCTCCGACTCTGCGCGAAGCGTATGCGACAACCCGTCATTGTAAGGACCGCCGGGTGCCGTCTCGAGATCGATACCGACTGTTCTGTAGCTGAACACGGCACATTCCGGATCACTGGCCGTCACCTTGAAGACTTCGTTGCCGTCGATGAGAACTCGTGCGAAGTCGGCTGGCTTGTCGCATCTGGGCAGGCTGACGGCCACCGTCAGTATGCTGTCCGATGCTTCAATTACGAGATCCTGCTCGATCGACCCAAACTCGGTTGAAGAGGATCCGCCAAACCATGCGAACCAGGTACCGCTGTTGGGCCCAACCGTCCCGGAAATGCTCCCACAGTTTGCAACACTGCAGATCGGCGTCCCGAAGTTCGTTGACGCCTCGCTCCATACGGCGTTTGGCGTCCCGGATTCGAAGCCTCCATCGGGGACTCCGTTAATCGATTGAGCCGGCGTCGGATCGTTACACGTGAAGCCTGGCTCCACCTGACACATGGACGTGCAGCCGTCACCTGTTACCCCATTACCATCGTCGCAAGCTTCTCCGGAATCGAGAATTCCGTCTCCGCATACTGCGCCGACCCCAATCGCTGGTGACAGAAAAAAAACAAGCCAATTAATGATGCTCTTAGCTTCATGGCAACTCCTCGCACTTGGCGCCATGATTCGGAAAATCAAAGCCAGTGTTTCTTACTCCTGATCAATCCATGTGCGCGCGGCAGTACTCGGCGCTCTTTTTAAATGCGCGGACGACGGTTCGCCTGATAGGCAAACCAGTCGCCGCTATCCAGACTGCTGGTTACGTACGTAAAGGAAAAAGCTTGAGAAGCGGCACCGTCAAGGGTTGTTTTGATTGTCCATGGAAATGGAATAGTTGACGGTCGTATTTCCCTCCGAAACACCGGTCACCAGATTGATCCACTCTGTGTGAATGAACACCCTTTCCTTGCCTCCTGCGGGCGGTCGGTATTCGGATCGCACCACTACCAGTTCGTCGTCGCCATCGCCGTCGATATCCAGCACCCCGGAACTTTGCGGAATCATGAACCTACCCGGCTGGCCAGCAAGTGTGTGGGTAAACACGACGTTACCGTTGTCCTTGTTCAGGACCCAGATTCGGATCTTGCTGAGATCTGTACCTGCGTCCGCGCTTCCTTCAGCGGCGGCCGCACCAGCGGATAACACAACGTAGGTATTGCCTCCAGCTTCGGCAACTCCGACCCCTTCGCAGACAAATCCCAAAGTATAGAATTCGATCATCTGCAACGGCGGCATGAAGTTCGTGCCAACAGACAGCAAGTCGAATCCGGGCAATGCAGTCATGACCTCATTGCTCGATACACCCAGCCCGGGTCGTTGCCATACCAGCGTACCGCTTTCGTCATGGTAATTAACGATGTAGGTTGTATGCGCAACGGCAAGGAAATCAGCATCCAAGTCCGCTTCAATCGTTACGCTTCGATGCGGAACGATCGTTTCGAGACCGGGGCTTCCGTTGATATCGACGAACGGGCCTGCTGACGCGACGAATCCAAACGATCCGAAACAGACGGGGAATGCGGCCTGCGGCTGCGGAACCGCCGATGCCTGAAAAGTTGCTCCGAGTGTCGCAATCGTAGTCAGCGTTGCGGCGAAGTTACGGAGTCTCGATGCATTGATCATGCTATTCATTGTTGTTCTCCGAAATGGATGGGGACAAACTCGTTTCATTTCATGTGATGGCAATTGTCGCAAAAAAGTCTAACAACAAATCTCCACAGCTGCACACGACAGCCATTGTCTATTCGTGAATCCGGATTTCATTTTGTCGACAAACCTTTGAAACAGCGCACGATTTTGTTCGCCGAATCAAGGAAAGTCGATGTTATTGATCTGTGCGCCTGTGATCGAGTCCTTGATCTGTACCTTGTGCTGGCCGGCGGCATTGCCGAGCACCGCCAGCTCGGCCTGGCCGCTGGCATTCAGGTCCGAGACCTTCGCCATGCCCTTCGGCTGGCCGGCACCGGCCACAAAGATGTTTCGGATGAAATCCCCGCTGCCGCCGTCCCGGACGATGATCTTGCCCGTGCCGCCCGGCTCCTCCACCAGCATCGCCACGTCTTCCACCGTGTTGCCGTTGGCATCGGCTATGCCGATGATCGACACCGGCGTGTCCGTGTTGCCGGTAAACGCATTGGCGATCAATGCCCCGTTGGCCGCGTTCTTGGTCTGGATGCGTACCGCCCCCGTGTCATCGCGCCGTGACAGCTGCGCCAGGTCCGGAATGCCGTCGCCGCTCAGGTCCTCGATCACCACCAGCTGCAGCGGCCGGTAGGTGTTGCCAAAGAAGATGTTGCGGATGAACGCGCCCGTCGCCGAGTCCCGCAGCTGCGCCCGGCCCTGGCCACTGGCCGTCACCCGCGCGTGTACCAGCACCTCCGGCTCGCCGTTGCCCGACACGTCCGGGATCACCTGCACGTCCAGCGCCTCGGCATTGCTGCCGTAGAACGTGGTACTGGTCTCGGCATCGGTCAACGCATCGCGTGCCTGCGCCCGAATACCACCGCCGGCCTCCACTCCCAGCACCACCAGCTCCGGCGCCCCGTTGCCGTCCGTGTCCGGCATCACCGCCAGATCCCGTCCCACGTAACTGCTGCCGTAGAAAATCGTGTTCAGCACCGCTCCGCTCAGGCTGTCCCTGATCACCACCGCCACCTGGCCGCTGCCGCGGTTGCTCAGCAATGCCAGTTCCTCGGCTCCGTTGCTATTGAGATCCGCTATCACCTCCAGCGACACCGCCGGCTCACTGCCGAAGTTGACGCTGCCGACCAGCGCATCCGTCGATCCGTCCCGGATCGTCACCACCCAGTCGCCGCTCACCGCGTCCTGCAGCAGTACACCCACCTCTCCAAGACCGTTGCCGCTTAGGTCGGGCAATCCGCACACCGATTGCACTGATCCGGAGGAGCACGGTGGCAATACGGCGGGCCCCGATGCTAATGGAAATTGGAATTCCTCCAGATTCGTCAGTTCGTCTGCGTCCTCGTTAGCGTACGGATTACCGGTGTAATTCATGCCCAGCAAATAGAAAAGACTGCTTCCATCTACGTTAACTAGCTCGCCCGTGTTCACGGGATCCGTTCCTGCTACCGCGAGACTGAAAAGCTCGCCACTGGAGTTCACGTAGCCGCGGAACGTGGCTTCGAACGGGTCCGGCTCATCAGGGGAGACAGCGACGATATGGACCAGCAATGCGCCGTCCGCATCGAGGCGATAGTCGCAGCGGGTGATATTCGCATACTCGGCAAATTTCTCCGCAAGCGTCAAAACCGTCCCGGAAAGAATTGATCCTTCATATTCAAGTTCAAAGCTGTCGAGAACGAGGGAGGCGCTACAGCGGTTCCAGGTCCCGGTCTCGCCCGCGGGCACGGTACCCGGTGTGGTCGAGTCGAACTGGAACATGCCGCGGCCGAAGGTGTTGAACTCCTGGGTTCCGTCAGCTCCGGAGGAATGGAAGGTACCGGTTGCCGCGAATTCCGAGAGCACCATATAGAACAGATAATTGCCGTCGATCGCAGCCGGAGTCAGGCCACTTGCACTACGATAGCCAACGGAAAGCACCTTACGATTATCATCGATGCCGGTGCTCGCCGGTGCCGGAACGAAGTACTGGTTATCGTCGGAGATGACATTCCGCAGTTCAATCGCTGTGGGCGTTCCTGGAGCGGAATCGAGTGTGAGTGTTGTATTGATCGCCAGGTAGTCGTCGCCGTCGATTGCATACGTACAGTTGGTAAATTCTGCACCCGGAATTCCGCCAAGCACACCGCGGTTGTTCAGATTATCGCCGTTATCAGTCTGCACGTGGACATACAGGTCGCGATTCTTGGAAACGTTCGGGAATACGGTCGAAGTGGAGAATGTGCACACGCCACCGGACTGCAAGGCCAGCGTCAGCACACCGGCGTTCGCACTTTCACTATTCACATTGGTCTGGTTTAGCGTAAGACCCGCCACCGCCACATGCCAGTTGGTCCCAATGAGATCTGCCGCGGTACGCGCCGCTTTGACCGCATCGGAGGAGGTGACCATCAGGTGCAGGTAGCTGAACGATAACGGATTGAACTGGCTGCCGAACTCCTGGTGGGCGCCGATCATGAGCAGGTCGCGCCCGGAGGGTTCTCCCAGCACGGTGCCGCGCCGCGTCTCGCCCTGGCCGATTCCGCCAATGAATTCCTGGCCGTACCACTCGTGGAGCTCGCCGCCCGCGTTTTGTAACGGTCGCGTGCTCCGCACGTCGATACTTTCCGTTGCGAATGGCGGCGGGTTGACGAAGTCCCGCGTATCGGAGAAGGTCTCGCGGCCCCAGCAGACTTCATCATTAGTTCCGCCTTCCCAGGTCAAATCCGGGAATAGCGACAAACCAAAGGGTCCGAAGCAGTATTCTTCTTCGGCACCGAATGACCCATAGCCATAGTTTCCAATTCCCCACAACCAGCCCTGGTAGTTCGTCGGGCTTTCGAGGGCCTCGATGTTATCTATTCCCATGGTCGCAACGATGTCGTCGCCCTGCCAGCCAGCGGTAGTCTTGTGATAGATGCGCATGTGGCCCACGTTCGACATTGTCGATGCGTAGCTGAGCCCGGTATTGAACTGGCCCAAATCCGTCGATTCGATCGGGAACACCACCTCATACCAATTGCCATCGTTTGGAACGACGACGGGCGTAAGTGATGCATAGCCACGCGCGCCAGCCTGAGCTGCACTTCGGAATCCCACGCGCAGGCTCAAAGCACTATCGGAGCCTGGATCGACTCTGACCATCGCGCGTATACGCGTAATTCCGGCGCTCAGAAAGTCCCCTGTCCACTGGGATTGGTTGAACAGGGTCATGTTACTGCCGGCGCCGACCCCCCCGGCGGAAGAATCCTGCAAGTAGCGGGTACTCCCCGGTGGCCCGCCGGCGACGTTAGTCGGCGGATTCGGGCTGGGAGCACCTTCAACCCAGCCCTGGACAGTGGTGTCTTCGAAATTGTCGATTTGGCCGAGCGTGACGGCATTTGCAGGCGAGCATATTCCTGCAATCAATGCCGTGGCTGCAAAATTTCGGAATTGACCGAGAAGAGTTCTAGTCATTGTTATCGCTCCTGGATTGCGTCAACCCATTTGGCGTCTGTTTTTTCTGTAGACCGACGTATCAGCTTTCAGTTCACTTATGTGTCAGCGCGCCGGGTCGTCCGGGTAATGCTTGTCAGGGAAAATCGATGTTGTTGATCTGTGCGCCTGTGATCGAGTCCTTGATCTGTACCTTGTGCTGGCCGGCGGCATTGCCGAGCACCGCCAGCTCGGCCTGGCCGCTGGCATTCAGGTCCGAGACCTTCGCCATGCCCTTCGGCTGGCCGGCACCGGCCACAAAGATGTTTCGGATGAAATCCCCGCTGCCGCCGTCCCGGACGATGATCTTGCCCGTGCCGCCCGGCTCCTCCACCAGCATCGCCACGTCTTCCACCGTGTTGCCGTTGGCATCGGCTATGCCGATGATCGACACCGGCGTGTCCGTGTTGCCGGTAAACGCATTGGCGATCAATGCCCCGTTGGCCGCGTTCTTGGTCTGGATGCGTACCGCCCCCGTGTCATCGCGCCGTGACAGCTGCGCCAGGTCCGGAATGCCGTCGCCGCTCAGGTCCTCGATCACCACCAGCTGCAGCGGCCGGTAGGTGTTGCCAAAGAAGATGTTGCGGATGAACGCGCCCGTCGCCGAGTC
>JAOUGX010000127.1 GCA_029865385.1 Gammaproteobacteria bacterium | reverse complement strand
GTCCCGCCCCGGCGCCGCCGAAACGCGTGGCCTGCACATTGAAGGTGAGCTGGCACGATTGCGATTTGATGACTGGCTGAGACTGATCCGCAGCGGCTCGGGACAGGCGGGCATAGGCGAACGCATTCGATCCATTGACCTCACGATAGGCGAGTTCGATGTGATCGGCCAACTGCTGACAGATCAACGCGTGATCGTCAATCGCTCTGCCGAGGATTGGGTTATCGAACTGGACGGCCGGTACGCAAAGGGCACTGTCAGCGTCCCCTACGATTTTTCCGGCAACCGTCCTCTCTCTCTGGACATGCAGACGCTGATACTCCCGGGCAAGGAGGAATCCGGAACGCCGGACGACGGCACGCCGACGGATCCGCGGGCACTACCGGCGATTTCGGTGAAAGTGGCGGAATTCGCCCTCGGCAATCGTTACCTTGGAGAATTGATAACGACTTTCGACAAAACAGCCAATGGAATCGAATCACGAAATTTCGAGAGTCGCGACGAAAGCTTTTCGATAACCGGCAATGCAGGGTGGATTGTCGAGGAATCAGACCCGTCCGTTCAACGCAGTTACATAAATGCCAAGCTATCGAGCAAAGACATTGCAAAGACCATGCTACGTTTGGACTACGAAGCGGGCATCGCTGGCGACGACATGGAAATCGACTTCGACCTGTATTGGTCCGGTGGACCGGATCGGGACTACCTGCAATCACTCAATGGCGAGGTCAATGTGCGCCTGGGCGACGGCCAGCTGAACGACGTCGAACCGGGCCCCGGGCGGGTCTTCGGCCTGATGAGTATCGTGGCATTGCCGCGGCGACTATCCCTGGACTTCAGCGACGTACTCGAGAAAGGATTCGGTTTCGATGAGATCACAGGCCGCTTCCGAGTAAAGGATGGAGATGCTTACACCTGTGACCTGTCACTCAAGGGCCCTGCAGCCGACGTCGGCGTTGTCGGTCGGGTAGGCCTGGCGAGTCGCGACTACCGGCAAACGGCGCTGGTCAGCGCCAATGTCGGAAATACCTTGCCGGTCGTCGGTGCGGTCGTTGCAGGACCGCAGGTTGCGGCGGCATTGCTGATTTTTTCGCAGATATTCAAGAAGCCACTGCAGGAAATGGGACAGATCTACTACGCGATCGAAGGCTCGTGGGACGAGCCACGGGTCGACATCGCCAATGCCGAGCACCTGGCCGAGAGTACTTCACAGGCCGATTGCGTGCGCGCTGCAGAGTAACGATATGGCACTTGCTCAGCGGACAAGGGTCGTCAACACAGCAGCGCTGCAAATGTGCAGTGGAGACGACCTGCAGCAAAACCTGTCGACGGTCGATTCGATGCTCCGCGATGCCGCGGCAAGGAGTTGCAGGCTGGCCGTGCTGCCGGAGAATTTCGCATTTGTCGGTGTTGCGGACAATGACAAGATCGCACACGCCGAAGTCGAAGGCACCGGGCCCATTCAGGAATTCCTGAGCGATGCAGCGAAGCGCCACGGCATGTGGCTGATTGCGGGCAGTCTGCCGCTGAAGGCGGAACGACCGGATCGTTGCTTCGGCGCCTCGATGGTGTTCGACGATCAGGGTATACGTCGCGGTTGCTATCGGAAGATCCATTTGTTCGACGTCGATCTCCCCGATCGCAATGAGCGATACCGCGAGTCCGCCAGCATGGCACCCGGCTCGGAGCCGCTGGTTGTCGACACGGATATCGGCAAAGTCGGGCTGTCGATCTGTTACGATCTGCGCTTTCCGGAGCTTTACCGAAAGCTGGTTGACGATGGCGCCGTGATATTGACTGTCCCGGCTGCTTTTACCAAAGTCACCGGCGCGGCACACTGGCACGTACTGCTTCGGGCCAGGGCGATTGAAAACCTGGCGTACGTCATCGCTCCGGCGCAGCAAGGCAGGCATCCGAACGGCAGGGAAACATTCGGTCATTCGATGATCATCGATCCCTGGGGCAGAATTCTCGCCGAGCAGCCAGCGGGCGACGGAATCGTACTCGCACCCATTGATCCAGCGATGCCGGGGCGACTGCGGCGGGAGTTTCCGGCGCTGCAGCACCGACGACTGAAATGAAAAGGGAATGGCTACATTGAATACTTCGTCCGACGATACCGTCGATACCGTTATCGCGAGAATGCTCGAGCCGGCCGGTCTGCGCCAGAATCATCTGAACGATGCGCTGGGCTCGATTAACCGGCGTGATGTCGATGCCGCAGATCTGTATTTCCAGATCAGCCGGCAGGAGAGCTGGTCGATGGAGGATGGCCGGATCAAGGAAGGCAGCTTCAATCTCGATCAGGGTGTCGGAGTCCGTGCGGTCAGTGGCGAAAAGACCGGATTCGCCTACTCCGACGAGATCATGTTGCCGGCATTGACCGACGCCGCTGCTGCGGCGCGGGCGATTTCGCGACAGGGCCAATCGCGCGCGGTGCAGTTGCAGCAGGGCGGACAAGCGGCGGCACTGTATGCCGCAACGGACCCGGTGACCAGCATCAGTGATGAGCAAAAGACGGCGATGTTGCGCAGGATCGAAACCGCGACCCGCAAACTGGACAAGCGCGTAGAGCAAGTCTTCATCAGTCTAAGCAGCAATCAGGACCTGATCCTGATCGCTGCCGCAGACGGAACGCTGGCCGCCGATATCCGGCCGCTTGTGCGCATGAACGTCACTGTCATCGTGGAGCAGGATGGCCGCCGTGAACAGGGCTACAGCGGCGGTGGCGCCCGTCGCGATCTCAATTTCTTTCTGGAAAACGACCGGCCGATGGAATATGCGCGGGAAGCCGTGCGTCAGGCGCTGTTGCAACTGGAGGCCGAGGCCGCTCCCGCCGGGACCATGCCGGTAGTGTTGGGGCCTGGCTGGCCCGGAATCCTTTTGCATGAGGCCGTCGGGCACGGTTTGGAAGGCGATTTCAATCGCAAGGGCACGTCGGCATTCAGTGGTCGGGTCGGTCAGCAGGTCGCATCACCGCTGTGCACGATCGTCGACGACGGTACCATGCCGGATCGCCGCGGTTCGCTGTCGGTCGATGATGAAGGTACGCCGGGGCAATACAATGTGCTGGTCGAAAACGGCATTTTGCGCGGCTACATGCAGGACCGGTTGAATGCGCGGCTGATGGGCGTCGCGGCAACCGGGAACGGCCGGCGGGAATCCTACGCGCACATCCCGATGCCGCGAATGACCAATACCTACATGCTGGCCGGTCCGCATGATCCGCAGGAAATCATTCAGTCGGTGGAAAAGGGCTTGTATGCGCCCGTATTCGGCGGCGGACAGGTAGACATTACCTCCGGAAAATTCGTCTTCTCTGCAACCGAAGCCTACCTGATCGAAAATGGAAAACTGACCCGACCGGTCAAGGGCGCCATGCTGATCGGAGACGGTCCCGCGGTGTTGCAGAAAATATCGATGGTCGGAAATGACTTGCAGTTCGACACCGGCGTAGGGACTTGTGGCAAAGACGGCCAGTCCGTTCCGGTTGGAGTCGGACAGCCGACACTGAAAATCGACGAGCTGACCGTTGGCGGGACAGCCTGAAAGGTAACCTCGCCCAACCTGGCATATGACATAAGCCGTGCCGTTGTTCCGGCATTGTGAATCGCTTCACTCCGATGGAATTATGTTGATAGTACTGTCAGTGGGTCACACGGAGGAGACGTGATCATGGGTTGGGAAAACACAATAACTGAGCAGGACATGGATGCGGCATCGATAAGATTCGTACAGGGTTTGCGCACGGATGCCAAGGACGCCGAGCCGGATCTCGCCGTCGACGGACTGTCTGAGTCCATTCTTTCCAGGCTTCTCGGGATCTTTCGCTTCGGCAAGCCTTAAGTCCAAGAACTTCTAAATTATCCTTAATTGTCAATAATTTACAGGCGTATCATCGATGCGCCTGCTGCGCGGCTGGACTATTGAGCGGCGGATCGTGAAAATAAGCGACGCGGTTGTTTCTGCCGGGGACGTTATATGTGGGTATCAAGACCGATCTACGAAAGCCTGCCTTACTTTTACATTGTCGCTGGTGCGATCACGCTGGCAGCGTCGATGTACCTGAATCACTGGTACTGGCCGACGATCTGCTTTTTTGTCGGGCTCGGCAGTCTGGTAGGTGGGCTGGTCGTCTTGCTGAAGCGGCGTGACTATCGCCACGACGATCGGCGTTCAGCCAAGACCCAGAATCTCTGACAATTCCCGCTCAGGCCTGATTTTCCCTCACCGTCGACTGATCCCGATTTTCGTTCGCCTGGCGGAGGTCGAAGTACACGAGATCGTGAATTCCCAGCGATACGGAATCGCCGCTGGCGAGGCGAACTTTCTTGACGCGCCTTTCGTCCACGTAAACGCCGTTGGTACTGTTCAGGTCCTCGATCGTGCACCCTGTTTCGTCGAAGGTCAGTTGGGCGTGGTGCCGGCTGACGAACTTGCTCTTGATGAAGATTTCATTGTCGGACGAGCGGCCGACAATGATGCGCCCGGGGCCGAATACGTGTTCCGATAACAGTTTGCCCTTGCTGCGTACTTCGATCCGGCAGATGTGCGAGTTGTCCGCGACCGGAACGGGCTGCATCAGCTCTTTGAACCGGCCGGTGCTTTGTTCGTGTTCCCGCCAGCTCAACTCCTCCACTGCAGCAGCCAGGTCTTTCCCGTCGACTGTATCTTTTTCGTCGGCAAATGCGCACAGCAATGCCGTATCGCAAAGTGTATTTATAAGTCGCGGAACGCCGCCCGTATAGCGGTGAATTAACTCGAAAGCTTCGTCGGTAAAGAGGCCTGGATCGGTTCGCCCCGCGATCGACAATCTATGCGCGATGTATTCCCGGGTCTCGCGTTTGTCCAAAGGGCCAACGTGAAATCGCAGTCGTACCCTTTGCATAAGTTGTTTCAGCTTGGGCGATTCCAGCGTTTCCTTGAGCTCGGGCTGGCCCGCCAGAATGATACGAAGGACCTTTTCCTTGTGCGTTTCGATGCCCGACAGCATGCGAATTTCTTCGAGCACCCTCATACTCAGGTTCTGTGCTTCGTCGACAATCAACAGAACCTTCTTGCCATTCGAATACTGTTCGATCAGGAACATGTTCAACATGTCCAGCAGCTCGACTTTGCGCTTGTTGAAAGGCTTGAAACCGAACTCGGTCAATACTGCTTGCAGGAATTGCGTCGGTGACAACTGCGTCTGCGATACGACCGCGTAGACCACATCGTCGCCGAGATCTGCGAGGAACGACTGCAATAACGTCGTCTTGCCCGAACCGATTTCTCCGGTAATGACCACAAACCCGTCGGCAAGCCAGATCGTGGACTCCATATAGGCTTTCGCCCTGGCGTGCTGCTTGCTCCAATAGAGAAATTCGGGATCGGGCGTTAGCCGGAACGGTTGTTCTGCGAATTTGAAATGATCTGTGTAAGACATGGTGCGAGTGTCAGGGCTTTGGTGTCCGATGTGTTCTTTGTGTGTGTTTTTCTTAGGTCTTGCCAGCGGATACGGCAGCCATTATACATTTTACGCCGACCTGGCAGGCCGGAGGCTGCCGCAGGTCGATGTTTTGTCAATTGGTAAGCAAATTGCTGATCTTTGCCAGCCGCTGATCGCGGCCGGCCCGGTTCTCGGCCAGCACGGTGATATGCCCCAGTTTGCGGCCCGGGCGGGGCGATTTGCCGTAATCGTGGAGAAAAAAAGGAAAATCGGCCGGCAGACGCGATGTATCTGGCATCCGGCCGATCAGGTTCAGCATCCCGGCGCAAGCGATGGCGGACGTGTCACCCAGCGGCAGGTCGAATATCGCGCGCAAGTGATTTTCAAACTGGCTCGTTGCGGCACCTTCGATAGTCCAGTGGCCGGAGTTATGTACCCTCGGCGCGAATTCATTGGCAAGCAAGCCGTCGTCTCTGACGAAAAGTTCCAGCGCCAGAACGCCGACGTAATCGAGCTTGTCGAGGAGCGCGGTAAGGTATTCGCTTGCGACGTCCAACAGAGCTTCGTTTCGGGCTGGTGACAATGACACTCGCAAAATTCCATCCCGATGTTGATTTTCGGTCAGCGGGTAAACCACGATCTGGCCGCCCTGGCGACGCGCGCCGATTACTGACACCTCGTAGTCGAATTTCACCCATTGCTCGGCGATGAGCGGCGCTGAACCGAGCGCTTGCCATGCAGCTTGTATGTCGTCGGACGACTTTATTACGCGTTGGCCCTTGCCATCGTATCCGAGTGTGCGGGTCTTGAGAACGATTGGGAAACCGAGGATTGCAGCGGCCTTTACCAGGTCCTGTCGCGAATCGATGCGGCAGTATTGCGGAACCGGTATACCGAGCGATTCGAACACCTGCTTTTCGTGCCAGCGATCCTGCGCATGGCGCAGTGCAGCTGTCGGCGGAAAAACGGCGACGCGTCCGGCAAGGGCTTCGAGTGCTTCGACCGGCACGTTTTCAAACTCGTAGGTCAGGAGATCCGAGACCCCGGCGAGCTTCTCAAGGCCTGCTGTGCTGTCAAAAGGCTCGCAAATGACCGGGCCGACCTGTGCTGCCGGGGGGGAGGGCGATGGGTCAAGAAAGGTGACATCGATACCGAGCCGGGCGGCCGCCGTTCCCAGCATACGTCCGAGTTGACCCGCTCCGATAACGCCCAGTCTCTTCAACGCGGTGAATTCAAGGTTTGCTGCGGGGGTCGTCGTTGGCCAGCACGGAACTCGTTTGCTGCTGGCGGAATTCCTCGAGTGCTTCCGCGACCTTCGAGTCGCTGATACCAAGGATCGCAGCGGCCTGCAATGCCGCATTGATTGCACCGGCTTTGCCGATGGCCATGCACGCAACCGGAATACCTGCCGGCATCTGCGCAATTGACAATAGCGAATCCATACCGCTGAGTGCCTTGGATTGAACCGGTACGCCCAACACCGGCAATCGTGTTTTTGCCGCCGTCATTCCGGGCAGGTGAGCAGCGCCGCCGGCACCGGCTATGATGACCTGCAGGCCGCGTGGCTGTGCATTGCTCGCGTATTCGAACAGAAGGTCGGGCGTGCGATGAGCCGACACGACGCGAACTTCGTATTCGATGCCGAGCGTGTCCAGCGTCTGACTGGCGTGTCGCATCGTATCCCAGTCGGAGCGGGAACCCATGATGATGCCGATTTTTGGATTCATGTTTATCCAGTAGAGCGCTGTGATTGCGGAAACCGGGCATTCTATCGTCAGCGGCCGGTGCTCTGCATCCTCGAGAGCAGCTCTTTGTGGATTTCGCGGAAAATCTGCCGGTAAAGCGTCTTTCTATCGTGATCGCCGTCAGCCTGCCCGTAGTTTTCAACGAGCTGTCGCAGAGTTGCGTTCTCAGCGCCCGTCGACGATTCGAAATCGGCCATACCGGTATGCGGGTCCTCGCACAGCCGCTCGCGCCACCGCTCGGCTTCCTTGAATATCCGGTTTTCGTCCCGCGACTGGCCGCCCAGCGCCTCGATTGCAAGCTGAATAGGTTCCGGATCGATGTTTCGCATGATCTTGCCGATCAGTTGCTTCTGGCGGCGCAACGCACCGTGCGCATTGATGGACCGGGCTTCGCGAACGGCGTCGATCAATCGGGGCTCGGATACCATCGTGAGCAGCTGCGCGTCGGTCAGGCCGATGAGCAATTCCCCGAGTTGCTGCAATTCACTGAACTGCCGCTTGCGAGCGCTCTTGCTGGGCTTTGCATCAGTCACCGGCTAAGCTACTGTGCGCCGGCGACGCGGTCGGGGATGTGCGGCGTCATGGAATCATTGGAAGTCTTTTTTTCGGGAATAGCAAGCAGATGACAGATGGCAAGCGCAACACGATGCAGGAACGCGAGATCGAATATATCGTTCAGCAAGTACTTGAAGAAGCAAAGCAACTCGGCGCCGACCAGGCCGAAGCGGGCGCAAGCCACGATATCGGACTCAGTGCGACGGCGCGACTCGGCACAGTCGAAAATCTGGAATACACGAACGATCGTGGCGTTGGCGTTACAGTCTTTTGCGACAAGCGAAAAGGCAGCGCGAGTACTTCCGATTTCAGCCCGGAGGCATTGCGGGAAGCCGTACGGAAAGCATGCGCGTTCGCCAGGTACACGGAAGAAGACCCCTGTGCCGGACTGGCGGACGCCGAACGGATGGCGACCAGCATTCCGGATTTGCAACTTGCGCATCACTGGCCACTGGAGTCAGAGGACGCGATCCGAATTGCCATCGAGAGCGAAGACGCAGCCCGTTCCTATGACAAGCGCATTCACAATTCCGAGGGAGCAACAGTTTCAACCAACAACGGTATCCGTACGTACGGAAACTCGCACGGATTTCTCGGCAGCTACCGCAAATCGAGTCACAGCATCAGTTGCGTTGTTGTCGGCCAGCAAAACGGCGAGATGCAACGTGACTACCACTACAGCACTTCGAGGGATCCCGGGGATCTGGAATCAGCGAAAGCCGTTGGTGAGAAAGCTGCCAGGAGGACCGTCGAACGGCTCGGTGCCCGCAAGTTCAAAACCTGCAAGGCCCCGGTAATGATGGCACCGGAAGTTGCCCGCGGTTTCATTGGTCATGCTATTGCCGCAATATCCGGAGGCGCGCAATACCGTCGTTCGTCGTTTCTGCTATCTGCGGCGGGCGAGCAGATTTTTCCATCATTCATGCAGATTCAGGAACGTCCGCACATACTCAAAGGCCTGGCCAGCGCTGCATACGACGCGGAAGGTGTTGCGACTTGCGATCGGGAGCTCGTTACGGACGGCGTGTTGCAAGGTTATGTGCTCGGCAGCTATTCGGCGCGGCGCCTGGGACTCGAATCGACCGGAAATGCCGGCGGGGCCCATAACCTGGTCGTGCCGGGAAATTCAGGCAATCTCGAGTCGATCATCCGGGCAATGGGTACAGGATTGCTGGTGCATGAGTTGATCGGCCACGGCCTGAATGCGGTAACCGGCGATTATTCCAGGGGCGCGGCAGGGTTCTGGATCGAGAATGGCGAAATCGCTTTTCCTGTTCACGAAGTCACTATTGCCGGCAACCTGCGCG
>JAOUGX010000001.1 GCA_029865385.1 Gammaproteobacteria bacterium | reverse complement strand
CCGACGCCGGTATCGGCTGCAATGCAGGCTCCTACAGGTTTCTCCCGACGCCGGTATCGGCTGCAATGCAGGCTCCTACAGGTTTCTCCCGACGCCGGTGTCGGCTGCAATGCAGGCTCCTGCAGCCCTTTTGCTTCAGGTTCTGCGGAAGTTGTTCCATGCGCCGGCCGCGCCAACGGTCACAATCGCTATGAGCACCCAGGCGGGCATGGACAGGCCCAGCAACTGCCAGTCGATCGAGGCGCATTCGCCCGAGCCGCTGAAAATCATTTTCAGTACATCGGAAAGCGGAAAACTTTCCAGCATGTAGTCGAGCCCGGGACCGCAGGACGGAACCTGATCGGCAGGCAGGTGTTGCAACCTGACATGCCAGGCGGCGACGCCGGCACCGGCCAGTGTTGCGAGCACGATCAATGCACCATAGACGTGCCGCCCTGCCCGATCCGTTCCATGCAGTGCCGCGACCAGAAACACGATACCGAGTGATATGACAGCGAGGCGCTGCATCACGCACAACGGACAAGGCACCAGTAACAGCACGTGCTCGACATACAGCGCATACGCCATCATTGCCCCGCATGCCAGGAAACCGAGGAGATTGAGGGATCTGCGTCCGGGGATTGTCATCGTCGTCTGGCCTCGGGCGGAACTACTGTTTGTCCAGGTTATGAGTGTGACGGATATCCCGTCCTTCGACCATATAGATGACGTATTCGCAAATGTTTTTTGCGTGATCGCCGATACGTTCCAGCGCACGCGCGGCCCAGGTGACGTTCATTACGCGTTTGACGCTGTGCGGATCCTCCATCATGAACGTAATGCATTGGCGGGTAATCGCATCGTATTCTTCATCCACCCGTTCATCTTCTATAAGAATAAGTTTCGAAGCCTCCACGTCGAGTCGCGCGAACGCATTCATCGCATCGCGCAACATATGCAGCACGTGATCACCGAGATTTTTCAGTTCACGGTAGGAATCCGCAGGCCGGTCCATGCCGGCCAGTTTGGACGCCAGGTAGCCGATTTTTTCGGCCTCGTCGCCGATTCTCTCGAGATCCGTAATGGTCTTGATTATTGCGACGATCAGCCGCAGGTCACCGGCTGCCGGGGCGCGCGTTGCAAGTATCCGCCCGCATTCTTCGTCGATACTCACCTCGAGCTTGTTCACCTTGTAGTCGTCTTTCGCGACTCTCAGTCCAAGTGCGCTGTCGCCGCTGACAACGGCCTCGATGGAGTCGGACAGTTGCGTCTCGACAAGACCGCCCATCGCGAGCACTTTGTTCCGAAGGCCTTCCAGGTCCTTGTTGAATCGCTTGGAAATGTGGTCGGTCAGGTCGGTCGGTTGCATGCTTTACTCACGATAGCCCGGGAGCCGGTAACAGGGGATTGTTGTGGATTATACGCGCGACGGACGAAATCCCGATAAGCCGGCGCCAATCGTAAGCCGGGACGACAAAACGTGTTCGCAACGCCAGGAGCGGAATGTTTCGCGTTCATGACACCTATATTGCAGTTCTATGACGCCCGGCGCGGCAACTAGCCGGCGGGAGTCGGGCGCACGGAAATATCGACGGGGGCGTCGACGAGCACCCTGGCCAGCGGGAATTTGCAGACAAAGCTCGAACCCTCGCCGAGTCGGCTCTGAATCTGCAGCTCGGCATCGTGCCGTTCGAGCGCGTGCTTGACGATGGCAAGCCCGAGCCCGATTCCGCCGTCGTCACGGCTTCGACCGGAATCAACCCGGAAAAATCTCTCGGTCAGGCGAGGTATGTGCTCGTCTGCAATACCCTCGCCCGTATCGGTCACGGCTAGTTCCGCCCTGTCCGCCCGGACTCGCCAGCTGAGGCTGACCGTGCCGCTCGCCGCCGTGTGTCGAACGGCATTGGCCAGCAGGTTGTTAACGACCGATTCGATCTCGGCAGCGTTGCCCATGATTCGCGCCGGGGTCTCGCATTGAACAGTTAACTGCGGCGCATCGCCGCGATACGCGTACGCCTTTTTCGCCGACGCGAGCAGTGCCGCGACGTCGACTTCCTGGTCGCTTCGGTCTCCCAGCTGCGCCTCCAGCCTGGACAGTTCGAGTAGCTCGGCGACGATTTTGTTCATACGGGCCGCCTGCGAACGCATCTGCAACACCGGCGAACGCCAGTCCGCCGGAATCTCCGGATCTTCGGCAAGCGTGTCCAGGTAGCCACTGATCACCGTCAGCGGCGATCGAAGTTCGTGCGACGCATTGGCAACGAATTCCCGTCGAATGGTCGCCATGCGCTTTCGCTCCGTAATGTCGCGAATGAGCAGCAACTGCTGATTTCCCCCGTAGGGCACCAGCCGGCACAGCAGCCAGCCGCCGCTTGTTCTGGGCGACGGAATCTCTATTCCCGTCTGCGGCACACCGGATTTCAGGTAGGCAACGAAATGCGGGTCCCTCAGCATGTTGTCGATTCGCTGGCCGCGATCGCGTCGCTGTTGCACGTTAAGCAATTCCTGTGCGGCTTGGTTACAAAGAACGATCTCGAAATCGGCGTTCAGGACGATGCCGCCGTCCGGCATCGCGTTGGTCGATTCCCGGACTTCCCGCAGCAATTGCCGGTAGCGCGTCTTGTGCTTGCGGCTGCGTTGCTTGAAGAAACTGACTCGAGCGAAGATCTGCGACCAGATGCCATCGCCATAGCGAAAGGCTTCGAAGTCCCCGGTGCGAAGAGCCCGTTCGAAGGCCAGCAACTGCCGAATATGCCAGGAAAGCGCCAGCAATGACGCCGCCAGCAATCCCCAGGTAGCGCTGCCGTAATACCATCCGATCAGGGTTCCGCCAGCCAGCAGCAGCAGGGTTCCGACAATAAAACGTCGCCAGGACTCAGGCATTGCCGCCTCGGGCGGAAAAGCGATAGCCGGCGCCTCGAACGGTTTGTATATAGCGGTCGGCGCCGCTGGGTTCGAGAATCTTACGCAGCCGCCGAACGTGAACGTCGACCGTTCTCTCTTCTATATAGACGTTGGCACCCCAGACCCGGTCCAGGAGCTGCGCGCGGCTGTAGACCCGTTCCGGATGCGCCATCAGGAAATGCAGAAGCCGGTATTCCGTTGGGCCGAGCTGCAGTTCGCGGCCTGCGGCAATAACTCGATGCCCGGCCGGTTCGAGTTCCAGCAGCTCGGCCTTGAGTACGGTCTCGCCGGACATGCTCGACCGGCGCAGGACCGCCTGGATGCGTGCCACCAGTTCCCGGGGTGAAAAGGGTTTGGTCAAATAGTCGTCGGCACCACTTTCGAGCCCGGACACTTTATCGTTTTCGTCAGCCCGCGCCGTCAACATGATTATTGCCAGACTCTCGTTGTCCTGGTCGCGGCGCAACATCCGCGTCAGCTCGAGCCCGCTCATGTCCGGCAACATCCAGTCGACCAGCGCGAGATCGGGTCGCTCGTCGGCCAGCAGTTCCCTCGCGCGCCGGCTGTCGGCGGCTTCCAGCGTGTCATAGCCCGCACGCGCCAGGTGAAACGCGATCATCTCCCGGATCGGCGTCTCGTCCTCGACGATAAGTACCTTGGTCGCAGGCATAGTCTGATTTCTCTCGTGATTTGCGGGATTTCAGGACATTACCGCAGTATTACAACAGCCATTTATTACAGATGCATGACGACTATGATCGGTTACAGTCATTGATTTCCACAGCAAACAAGCAATTTTGCATCAACTTACCGGGCCGTGTCTGTCGCAGCTTCCGCGACCTTCATTCGCAGATAAGCGGGCTGAAGCTGCGACGCGTCAATCGATTTTCCGGATTGCATGGCGCGTGTGCCAAGGCGCAGCAGATAGCGGGCCCTGGGATGCAATACGCGACTGAACCCGGCCAGCGCATCGCCACAACTCGACGCCAGCGCAGGATAACGTTCCCACCCGGCGCCGGCGGCAAGCCAACCCGATCCCTGCAGCAGCTCTCGTCCGCCGACCGGGACGATGGCCTCCGAGCCCGCAAGCGCCGGCAAACCGGCGTCGTCTCGCAGATAAGTCGCAAAATACACTTCGTCCATCCGCGCATCCTGGGCAACGGCAATTTTTTCACCGGGTTCGCCCTGCATCGCTTCGGCGGCAACTGCGGCGAGAGACGAAACCGGCACCATCGGCAAGCCGGCCGCGAAGCAGATGCCTTGCGCGACGGAGGCTGAAATCCTCATGCCGATGAACGAACCGGGGCCGTTTCCCAGCACGACCCCCTGCAAGTCAACCGGCCGCAGACCCCGCTCGCCGAGCAACTGCCGGATCATTGGCAGCAGGATGCGCGTGTGCGCACGCGCTTCGATACGATGTTGCTCGGAAACGGAATCACCGTCCAGCAGCGCAACCGAACAGGCCTCACTGCTGGTGTCGATCGCCAGCAGCTTCACGCGGTCTTGCTCCGTGCTTCGTGCTGTGCCAGGAAAACGGCGACATCATCGATAGAGTCGGTGGTCTGCATCGGTTCGAGGCATTTCAGGAACACCTTGCCGTAACTCTTGCTGGTAATACGCGGATCGCAAAGAACGACCACACCGTAGTCCGCCTGGTCGCGCAGCAATCGGCCGGCACCTTGTTTGAGGGCCAGCGCTGCCTGGGGCAACTGGTGTTCGGAAAAGCCGTTGCCACCGCGTCGCCGGATGAATTCGAGTCTCGCCATCATCAACGGGTCGGCCGGAGAGGCGAAAGGAAGTTTGTCGATCGCGACAACGGTCAGCGCCTGACCCCGCACGTCGACGCCTTCCCAGAAGCTGCCGGTGCCGAACAACACTGCGTTACGGTGATCGCGAAAACGCCGCAGCAGATCGTCGCGCGGCGCGTCTCCCTGGATCAATAGCGGTCGCCCGCCGAGCCTCCGCTTGTTTCGCTTCGCCCACTTCCTGGCCGCATTCAATGCGCGATGACTGGTGAAAAGGCAAAACATGCCTCCCGACGTCATGTCCAGCAAGGGCATTACCGCCGCAAGCATCTTTTCCGTGTGTTCGGCATCCGATGGCGCGGGCAGACCCGGCGGCAGGTAGATCAGACCGTGCTTGTCCAGCGCATAGGGGCTGGGGAAACTCAGCCCGGGTGTTGCAGCGAGGCCCATGCGATCGGCGAAGTGACTGAAGTCGTCGCCAATGGCCAGCGTGGCCGATGTGAAAATCCACGCCTGGTGTCCGCCATTCATCAGTCCGCGCAAGGTGTCCGCGACGTCGAGCGGGGTAAGGTTCAGTCGCACACTGCGCGGGTTGACATCAAGCCAGCGCAGCCCGTCCCAGGAATCGTCGCTCACGAGTTGCGACAGCCGGCTGGCAACTGAAATCAACTGCTCGTTCAGTTTGTCTATTTCGATCGACGCATCGACCAGCTCGCCCAGCGGGACCAACAGGTTCTGCAGCGCAATCTGCAGATCGGCCAGCGGTGTTCGTATTTCTGCGATAACCGCCGACAATTCGTGCCGCCCTTCGGTTCGCGGCGACTCCGCGCGCAGGATCTGAGTTGCGGTTTGCACCTTGTCGATACACTTATCGAGCTGCCGATTTGCAAAGGGCAAGGTAGCAGCGCGCAACTCGTCCACCAGCCGCTCCAGTTCGCGGCTGCCGAGGCTGATACCGAAAAACTGCGCCGCAAGATCCGGAATCTGGTGCGCCTCATCGAGAATGATCGCCTCGGCGCCGGGCAAAAACTCGATAAAGCCCTCTTCTTTCATCGCCAGGTCAGCAAGCAGCAGGTGGTGGTTTACCACTACAAGGTCTGCTTCCTGAGCGGCCCGCCGCGCTTTGACCACGTGACAGTCCTGATAAAATTCGCATTGCTTGCCGAGGCAGTTTTCCGCGGTCGACGTAACCAGCGGCCAAATCGATGAATCTTCGGCAACTTCTGTGAGCTCGGCACGATCCCCCGTCGACGTGCGGTGACGCCATTGGCGCGCGGCGTCGAGATCCGCATGCAGGCCGTCGGGTGGCAGCGCCGTTTCGATGCGATGTAGGCAAAGATAGTTTGCCCGGCCCTTGAGCAGCGCCGTCGTTACCGGACGGCCGACCGCCTTGCTGACGAGCGGCAGGTCACGATGATATAGCTGGTCCTGCAGCGCTTTGGTACCGGTGGAGATGATGGTCTTGCGGCCGCTCATCAATGCAGGCAGGAGATACGCAAAGGTCTTTCCGGTGCCCGTTCCCGCCTCGACCACCAGCTTGTCCAGCCCGTCGATCGCCTCGGCCACGGATTCCGCCATCCAGGCCTGTCCGGCACGCGGCTGAAATCCGGGTAGCAGCGCCTTCAGAGGGCTGGATGATCCAAAGAATTCGGCAAGAGTCGGCATCCGCGAACTATAACCCGCGAGATTGTAAAGGTCGCACACGATTATGGGCGGCGAATGGTGCTAAATGAACCCCGGCCGCCTGCTGTTCCGGGAGGAACAGAACTACCTCTGACCGGCGATGTCTTTGAGTGTCTGCTGGTCCGCTTTGATCGAAATGCGCAGGTACGGGCCCTCGGCCGTATAGCGTGCCGCGGAGAAGTCGCTGTCATGGAAGCCTGCGAAGTTGTAGCCGAGGGTAAGCCACATGTTGTCGCGCACATTGAAGCCGACATCCAGGCCGACACCGTAGTCTATGACTTTGGACTGGTATGAGTGATACGTGCTGGTGTTGATACCGGCATCCCACTTTTGCCTGAACCCCTTGCGGAAATCGACACCGATCAGATCGGTGTAGCCGGTGAAGTCCTGTGGACCGAATTCGCTGCGCACGTATTTGAATGCGTACTGCAAGGACAGTTGGCTCGATTCGTTCAAGCGACGATTGGCATTGAAATTGTTGATCAGGCGCCAGCTCTGCTGATCGTTGTCGATGGCCGTAGAATCCTCGTAGATGAGGTCGATGCGATCGAGGAATGACCACGAACTTTCCGCCACGCGATACGCCCAACCCATCCGCAGGTCGGCAGTCATAGTCGAGCTCGAATCGTTGCGATCACTTTTCTGCAGAGCCAGGCCTGCCGACATGCCGTGCCCCATGTGCGACTCGCGATACCAGCCACTGAGCAGGTTGGTACGCTGCTCGTTGTCCGAGTCACGGTATTCGACCCGGCTGTTGGTACTCCAGCTCTCCGCCTGGTACATCGCGCCGAGGAATACAGCCACGAAATCGTCTCGAAGAGTGCCCGATGCTAGCTCCCTGTCGTCATCGAATCGTTCGAGTTCGGCGCCCTTGATGGTCTTTGTCTGGTCGACGCCAAAATCAATCGCCCAGCGATCGCTGATTTGCAGCCCCTGCACCAGGCCGATGTTTGCAAAGAGACGCGGACCGAATTCATGCATCTCGTTGCTTATGCTGCTGTTGAACTGGGCACGATGCCAGGGTGTCGCACGCAGGCCGACTCGCGTCATCGTCGCTTCGACGTCCTTGCCATCTGCGCGTTCGAATTCGGTGAATACGTCGACACCGGGCAGCAGTTCGTAGTCGGCACCGACAACTATAGTCGACAGGTAGTCGCCGTTTTCGGCTTCACCACCCAGCAGGAAGCTTCCGTTCGCACGAACCGTCAATGCACTGTCCAGCCATTTCTGACTGATACCGCCGTCGACCAGATTGCTCGACCGGGTTTCGCCGGTAAGGAACTCGTCTTCCGCGTAAACGAGCCCGACGTTGGCAGACAATTGTTCGCCGCTATACATCAGGTCGGCGTTGGCAACTCGACGTTCGGCGCCAGTCTCCAGATTTTCCTGTTGGGTAGCCTGTGCATTGACCGACACTTCTTCGTTCAATTCGAGACGACCGTCTAAGCCGTACTTCCGAATACCCCTCTCGGCGCCCGACTGCTGACCCAGTCCGAAGTTCTGATCGACATCCTTGTAGAAAGCGCGCAGATCGAGATTCTCGCTGCGATGTTCGACGCTGATCGATTCCGCATTGCCGCTCAGCGGGCTGCCTGCAACGATGCTGTTGCTTTCCGCAATCTCCGCGCGAACGATCGTGCTGCCACTCGCCTGCCAGCGAATATCCACACCGGTCAGATCACCGCCGGCAGCCTGTTGTCCATCGTCAATATAACTGACACCGACTTCCATGCCTTTGTCCCTGGTGTGCAGGGCGGCGCGGCCACCGGCGATCAGGTCGTTCGCGCCGTTCGAGGCGCTTTCGTACTCGGCAACGATGTACACGAGGTTGAACTCTGCATCGCGACTGGGCACCGGTTTTTTGAAGAAAATCGTTCCGTCAAGGTAGTCGATGTTGTAATCGAGGAAGCGATTCAGCGTTTCTGTCGACAGGACTTGCGCCGAATCGAAACGATCTCGAATCTCGATGCGCACCGTCTCGCTGTTGCCGATGATCGGAGCATTGCTCAGGCGGTACAGACCGGATGTGCCGTCGCCCTGTAGTTCGTCGCGGATGAAGGACTGATCCGTTTCACTGGCAAACACGTTGTACGAAAACCTGTCGCCCTGGTACTCGCTTTTCAAGCCGTTGAATCGGCGTTCGTAGCGGGTCAGCTCGGTCATCGACAGCCCGGTATTGAAATCGCCGAACAGGGCGAGAAACTGCTGCCGCTCCAGTTTCACGAACAGCTTGCGCTGGCTGGGCGCTTCGAATCGTTGCTCGGTCTCGTCGCCGTACAGCGTGTAGTAATCGTTTGGATTGATGTTTGTCAGGAACTGCTGCCGCGCTTCGTCGCTGTCTCGCGCCGAGTCGAAAGCCATGGTCAGCAGGTATTCGCCCTTGATCTGCCCTTTGGCAAAAAACGCCAGCCTGCCATCCTGGTAGAAGCCGTCTTCCTGCCCTGCTGCAATCGCGGCTGTCGCATTCCGTGAAAGGGTGCTGTAACCCGCCGTACCTTCGCCGAATCCGACAAGAATCCAGTCGCGCGGCTCAGGCTCCAGCCAGCCACGGATTTCCTGTTCGCGTTTACCTTCGAATTTCAGGTGCAGGGTCGCCAGCCCGCTATCGGTGGTCGGCTCGAGTTCGATCAGCGCGATGCCGTCCCTGCCGATCGTGTACAGCGGCTCGCGGCTGCCGATATTGACGATCTTGTTTTCCCGGTCGTTTTCGACCTGCCACCAGGCACGATACGGAGCATCGACACGAAACGCCCCGATACTGGTCTGCCGAGCCGGCTGGCCGAATCGATCGAACAGCCTGACGGCAAAAACAGGTCGCACACGCCCGTCGGCAACCAGCACCGAGGAATCCGACATCAGTTCGCCGCGCACGGCCGCACCGGCGTAGTGAACAGTGCGAAGAAGCCTTTCGACGACCAGGCCATCGGGTCCGATCATTTCAGCCACAATATTGTTCGGCCCTTCCAGCAGATCGACGCCGGCCCAGGTGCTGACGGCGACCGTACGCCGCGTGTTCACCTCGATTCCATCGAAATTCAGCGGATTGGCTTCGAGCCCGTTTATGAACAGCGCGACTTTCTGATTCATCCCGTGTCGGACCGCAATCTTCATCGCCGGCACCGCAGGTCGGTATCCCTCTTCCGGCAATACCCAGCCAATGCCGTCAGGCAACGAATTGATGTGCGGCTGCACTTGCTGAACCGGCGTCAGGTGTTCCTGCAACAACTGCTCGTTGACCATCTGCGCGGTCGCAAGCTCTGAACCCGGCAGCAATCCCTTGGTTTCCGCAATCAGCGTGCCGCTGGACGCCTGCTTGACGCGTACGAACGATTGCTTGCCGGGACGTTGTCCGCTGAGGATCAATTCGACCCGACGATTCGCCTGCCGCCCTGCGTCCGTTTCGTTGCTTTCCAGCGGATCATCCGCTCCGCGACCCTCCACCTGGAGGTCGCGCGCGGGCACGTCCAGGCCGGACGCAATGTAAGTCGCTACAGCATTCGCGCGAGCGCGTGACAACACGTAGTTGTCGGCGAACAGGTGTTGGTTGCGTGGGGCGATATCGGTGCTGTCGCTGTGACCTACCGCGGCAACCTGAACGTCGCGGACACCGCGCCAGCTGGTGATCAGCTGATCGAGTTGAGCCCTGTCCGACGCCGACAACTCCGCCGACAGCACGTCGAATTGCAGGTTCAGTACATAGCCTGCGTTCTCGCTGGTCGCAGGCTCGCGAACCATCAGAGTTTCTGCGACGGGAGTTTGCTGCGCCGCCTGGATCGGCGAATCGAATCGTGCCAGCGCCCGCGTTCTGAGTTCGCCGCTGACGTTGCTTGCTATGCGCGCATCGAAAGCAATATCGCTGCGCCAGTTTCCGCTTCGATCCGCCAGCGGCAAAAGCAGTGATTGGCCGCTCAGTCGGGGATCGGCATGTGCGGCGCCGTCAACGTTCAGGCTGCCGGTCTTGTAACTGACACCGTCCGGCAGCATTACCATCAGGTTCAGGTTGTCGATAGCTACGTTGCCGTTGCCACGCAGCGTGACGCTGTAGGAGACTTCCTCGGCGCTGCCGTTTCCGGCATTTTGCAATTCCACGTGAACGCGCCCTTCCGGAGCAGCCTTTCGCTGGAGGTAGAAGTCGGCGCGCAACAAAGAACCGCGAGTCATCTCGACGAACTGCGAGTCGCCGCGGCCGGCGAAACGCCCTGCCGTTTCGCATCTTCGCACCGTGAAGTACTCCGGTACCGTCTGCGGATCGAGCTGCGCAACGTGACCTCCCGGTTTCAGGCCCTCGAAATGGAATCGGCCACCGCTGTCAGTGACGGCGTAACGACCGTCTTCCAGGTAGACGCGAACACCGGCCACGCCCTGATCCTCTGCAACCGACGATGCGGAACAGTCTGCCTCGACTATTCGACCGATAAGCGTGCCGCTTGAACGAAACAGGTCCTCGGTCAATCGAATGCGCGCCTGGGATACGTTCGAAGTCAAACCGTTAAGATCGCTTGCCACGGCGGTGTTCACAAGCTCCTGGTTTTTCGTACCTCCAACGATCTCGGCGACGTAGGAAATCGTCATGCGCTGTGCGGGATCCAGCGTGCCGATCGAAAACTGCATTTGCATCGAATTTCCGTCGATGAGCGGATCCGCAGCAGCGGCGCCATCTTGCAGAACGGATCCAGGAACAAAGCGCAACGCCGACGGAAAACTGTCGACGATCCGTACATCCGGAGCCGAACTTGCGGTCGCCGTGTTTTCCACGACGAGTTCGTAACGCACGAAATCACCAGGAGCAGCGATTGTCGTGACAGTGGATTTTTGTATGAACAAGGTCGATGCGAGCGGGTCGACCGGAACATCGAAACCGAAAGGTCCGTCCGATGCAACGTTGAATGCATTGCCGAACGAGGCGGCGCTGAGAATGAACGGCGCATTTGGCAACTGCTGCAGATCGCTGACAGCGACTTCCGATGGTGCACCAAAACCGGATGGCGGCGTGATAACGATTCTGTAGTTACCGGCCGCAACCACGGGAAATCGATATTGACCTGGCGCGAACAGGTAGCTGGTACCGCCGCTGTCGGTCACGGTCTGGCCACTCGAAATGCTCGACGGAAACAGGCTGATGCCGTCATTGCCGTAGACGACCGCAGGCTGGCCGGTGACGTCGTCGACCAGCTCGATCAATGCACCGTTGACTGCGCTGCCGGTCTGCGAATCGAAAACAAGTCCCAACGGATCAAGCCCGGCAGTTGCGTTGCTCGAATCGGCCGGATCAGCCGGATCGGTGTAGCGGACCTCGACCTGCTGGCCCGACGTGCCTTGCAATACACAGTCTGCAACTGTCGTCGGACCGCTGCCGCTTGGCAGATATCCGGCAAATATTCCTGTGTCGATACCGGTTTCGCGCAACCGAACAGTTTCGCTGTCTCCCGAACTACTGTTCACCAGGGTTACCGTCGCATAGTCGACAACGGCTGCGTCAACGTTCTGATCGGAATCGTCCAGTCGGATGAAGATCGGTTCACCGAGGTTGTAGTTGCGGCTCAGGCTGAGGTCCTGCGTGGTTGACGGGTCGATGCTTTGACCGTTCACGACCGGATCCGCAAGCGTGACGAAGGTGCCGGATTGGAAACAGGCCGAAGGCCCAACCGGCTCCTGGAACAGACCGGCGCCTGGCGGCACCAGCCGGGTCAATTGCACGTTGGCCGGACTGCGTATGACGGCAGTAACCAGTCGCACTTCGTTGCTCAGCATCGTCACCGGCTGGCCGGCATTGTTCAGATAATCGAGCGAAGCCTGGTTGCTAATGACGGTCCCGGGCGGTGCGGCATACGCTGAAATCGGACCGGACAAGACAGTGATAAACAGCAAAAAGGCGAACAGGGAGCGCAATTTCAGTGCCTTCAGAAAACACCGCGGGGGGAACAGTTGTTCCCCCCGAAGGTTTTTCTGTACACGCCTGCGAGGCGCGCCGGGAGGCGCAGACCACGCAGCCAGCCGGGTCGGGCCGCCCATCAGGGCGGCCCGGCCACGAGCCAGTGTGTACAAACTTTTGAGCACCGTAATGCTGTGACTAGTTGATGGTCACACGGAACGTGATCGTCAACGTCGTCGCCGGATCCACGTCTATAGCCGAATCCGCGCCAACTGACAGCGCACCGGCTGCGAAGGAGCAATTGTCGGTATCCGGGGCTTCCTGCGAGCAGAGCGTGATCGCACCATCGTTGTCGATCTGCACTTCGCCACCCACACCGAAGTAATCATCGACAATCGTGATTTCGGTCGACAGCGTATCGGTGATGACGATGTCTTCCGCGACCTCGGCGCCGCTGTTGGCAACGGAAATGACGTATTCAACGACCGCGCCAGGGATAGCTTTTCGATCTGCGCCGGTGCCATTGAAAGGATCGCTGATCAGGCTTGCCGTCTTGGTAATAGACAATGCGGCTGACGAACCGATAAAGCCATCCTGCGCATCCAGGATGCCGTCGCCCAGCGTGAACACGGTGCCGCCACTCGCGAAGAGTCCTTCGGCGAACACGACGTCGATTCCAGCCGTGTCAGCACTACCGGCGTCATCGGTCGTGTCGGCGCCAAGTCCGGGCGGACCGCCTGCGTCAGCAACAATCGCCTGCAAGTTGATGTTCGCGGCAGCACCATTTGCCATCGTAACCGGGGCCGTTGCGACAACGTAGATATCGACGCTGTCGCCTTCGATGAGCTCTTCGACGAAATTCGGATCGGTGGCTGTAGTCAGGCCGTCTCCGTTATTGTCGACATAAACGGTGATACCGCTCATGTCTTCCGTATCGGTCTGGCCGGCCACGATGCCGCCGACGAGGTTTGTCGCCACGAGACGAAAATCCTGCGTCGAGTTGCCGTGGTTTTGCAGCGTGAACTGCACGAACTCTCCGTTCTGGCCGGGTGTCACGACCGTGTGGCCGATGAATCCGGATTCGACCAGCGTGAAGTCAACGCGGTTGTCGACGACAAACGTTGTCGCCAAGGCACCACTGGTCAGCGCATCGCCGGGAATGGAGTTTCCCGCCGGATCCGACAGAATAAACGTCTGCGGATTTCCGCCGACGTTGTAGTCGACCTGCGCCTGGTTGGAGATCGTCGTGCCGGCATCGGTGCCGACCGCGAGCGCGTGCTGCGAGAACAGCACAACGACCGCCGACGCGATCAGCCTGGTTACCCAGCTGATCCTGGTGATATATCGTTTCATTACGGTACTCCTTGCATCATTGCAAAAAATTAAACCGGCTGTTCCAGCCGGTCAGGGTCTGTCGGCACCGCGTGCGTCCCTGCACCGAACGCGGTCGTTTCCAGGGGAAACTCGCCCTGGTCAAAAATCCTTACTGAAGCCTGGCTCGAAATCGCGCCACGCCCTGCGTGCCGGCCGGAATTTCGTTTTGCATCTGCCAGCGAATGTGAGTGAAGTCCCGCGGTTCTGCAGGACGAGTCGTGCCGTTCTCCGTTACCGACAATTCGTTTGTCGCGGCAAAGGTCTGTCCGCCATCGACGGAAAAGACAATATTGCTGCCCGGACCAAACGCAGAGCCGTCCACGTACACAAGGTCAGCGGCGATCGGATTGGTGATCACGACGTTATCCGCCGCGGCATCGCTGATATTTTGAAATGTCACCGTGTAAATGACTTCGTCACCGGGTACCACGACCCTGGCGTCGACGAGTTGCACCTTTTGATCGCCGTTGTCGTCAATGACGACTTCTTCCTTTTGCACGATTGTTTTCACAAGAAGGTGCCCTGTCGGGACTTCCTGCGCTGTTTCCTGTGCCACAGCGCCGGTCGTGAATAATGCCAGTGCTGAAAAAATGGCAAGTCGTTGAATCGTCTTCATGATGTGTGTTCCCCTCTTATCGCTCCGAAAAATTTCTGAAAAGTGGCCAACGAAAAACTGTCTAATCAATCGTTACCTGGAAAGTAACCGTCTGCGGTCCGGACAATTGCGTCAGATCGCCAAGCCGCACGACGATCGACGGCACACCAACGGTGTCGAATTCGCCGGCGTCGGCATCTGGCGAATCCGTCAGCGTCGAACCATTCAGCCGTATGCTGGCCGGCACGTAAGTGGTATTGGCAGGCACCGGGTCGTTGACGGCGCTGCCGCTCGCAGTACCGGAATTCGTTACCTCAACCGTAATCGTGTAGGTCAGCGTTGCTCCGGGTACCGGTTGTGTGCCGCCGAACGGGTCGGCAACCAGCACGGATTTGACGATGCTGACAGCAACGTCAGATACGAGATATTCCCCGACATCCGCAGCCTGACCACCGGATGTTCCGACGACGGCGTCACTGCCGCCATCACCCTGATTTGCGAACACGTCGCCGGGATTGCCACTGCCAGTCGTCGATGTCGCTGTGAGCTGACTGAGTCCCGTTTCGCCATTTGCCGCAGATAGCGGAATGTCATTGAGCAGGAGAATGTCGATGAACGCATCTGCTGCCAGTTGCGGATCGTTGACGCCCGGATTGTAGGCAACGTCACCGGCGGACAGATCGCCGCTCGAGTCGGTGTCGAAGTAGATGGCCGGCACCGCCGGTACAGGATCAAAATCGTCGCCAGTCAGGTTGCTGTCGATAGCAAGCAGAAAATCCTCACTGCCGTTACCTGTGTTGGTAACCCGAAACAGCAGGCTGCGATTGCTGTCGCCTCCGGCAACCAGAACCTGGGGACTTTGCAGCGTAACAACGACGTCAATGCGCTCGTCGACCGTTACGCTGACCGTATTCGAATTCAGCGATAGCGGCGTGCCGCCGATGTCGTAGGTAAGCTGAGCTGTGTTATCGATTACTGTACCGGCCGCTGTCCCTGCCGCAATGGAGGCTTGCGACGGCAGTAATGCGAGAGCCGTTAGAATGAAAGCAATGGGAGAGTTACGTACTCGTTGGAATACGGATTGAGGCCGTGCGCGTAAGATCATCAAGGTTCATTCCTTTTTTATTCCCTCGGGGACTTGGCGCATGATGCTGTCGCCGCCAGCCCCGGCAGGAACGTGTGCCCACAGTCAGGCATTCGCCCGCGTCATTGCGGGACGATTGCGACTGTCGCTGAATCGCCACGGAGGCGCACGGAAAAGGACGGATTTGTGACGAAACTGTGATTGTTTTCACGGTTTGTCCGTGAATGCGATCACAATCACTTCGTCAATAGATACGCGGCTTCGACGCGAACTAGCCGCGCCTGATCGCACTACTTATGTTGCATTTATCACAGGAATCCGGAACACGGACTTATTCCGGTCCTGTCGTTACTCGAGACAATCAGGTCAGTACCGCGAACGAGCGACCGGCCGGACAACGCCGAGTTTCTTCATTTTTGAACGCAACGTGCTGGGCGGTACGCCGAGAATTGCGGCTGCGCCTTTTGCGCCGGCAATCATCCCGTTGCTGCGCGCAAGTACTTTCTCGATATGTTCTCTCTCGATGTCCCGAAGGTCGGCAAACGTATCGCCTTCTTCGGCAGCCGATGTTGCGCCGACATCGAATTCTTCCGCCAGTTCCAGGGTTTCGCCTTTCGCCGATATCAGGGCACGCTGGATCACGCTCTCCAGTTGTCGCACGTTGCCAGGCCAGGAGTAGGACTCCATCTTGTCGAGCATTATCGACGAGATTGCCGAAATCTGCTTGCCGAGCTGTTGTGCATGAATTCGTACGAAATGCTCCGCAAGGATGCGTACATCGCCGGTTCGCTCGCGTAATGGCGGCAAAAATATCGGGAAAGTATTGATTCGGTAGTAAAGATCCGCGCGAAATTCCCCATTGTCTACCGCATCGATGAGATTTCGATTGGTGGCGGTAATGACCCGCACATCTACCTTGATGGTTTCGCCGCCGCCCAGACGCTGAAACTCTCCCTCCTGCAATACGCGCAACAGTTTTCCCTGCAGCTCCAGCGGGAAATCGCCGATCTCGTCGAGGAAGATCGTGCCGCCGTCAGCGAGATCGAAGCGGCCTTTCTTCTTGCTGGCGGCACCCGTAAATGCGCCCTTCTCATAGCCGAACAGCTCGCTTTCGATCAGGTTGGCGGGCAGTGCCGCGCAATTGACTTTGACCAGGGGCCGGCTGCTGCGCGGGCTGTGCTCGTGCACCGCACGTGCGATCAGCTCCTTGCCGGTACCCGTCTCGCCCTGGATCAATACCGTCGTACCGGTCTTCGAAACCTGCTCGACCTGTTTCAGGCAGCGAATGAGAGCTTCGCTTTCGCCGACCAGTTCGTGAAAGCCGTGAGTCGAACGTATTTCATCGCGAAGATAGACATTCTCGGCTTCGAGCCGCTCGGCGACTTTACGCAGCTCGTTTATCGCGCGACCGAGCTCCTCTTGCGCCCGAATGCGCACGACAACATTGCCGAACAATTCTGTAATGACCTTGAGGTCCGCCATGTCCCGATCCGACCAGCTTCTGTCTCGCTGGAAATTGGAGAAGGTGCAGGCACCCAGCACTTCGCCTCCCATTACCAGCGGAACCAGTGCGACCGCTTTGACTCCGAGGGCGCGCAACGATTGCTGGTCCTTTTCGGCGGGCACCGGAAGCGTGTCGGATACCGAATAGCTCAGCTGCTTTCCCTGCAGCAACTGCGGCGCGCTCCACGGAAAGCTATCGAGCACCAGCTGAACATAGGGCGCCTGACCGGTCTCGTTCCAGAAATACAGCAGCTGTGCTTTTTCGCGAGAGCGGTCGAACCAGATCAGTGTTGCCCGATCGGCTTCGAAATACCGGCAGGTATCGCCGAGACTCTGCGTCAGCACTTCTCCGGCACCCCGGTCGGACGCCGTGATCAAACGGGTCGAGATGTCGGCAACGAAATTCTGCATGCGCAGACGTTCAGCCAGTGCCGCCCGGGTCTGTCGGATGTCGAGAATGTTTCGCTCCGATCCCCACATTCGTTGCAACTTGCCATCGCTGACCACGCCAGCCAGATTGATCTTCAGCGCGCGTTCCTCGCCATCCGGCGTCAGGTAAATCTGCTCGTAGTCGACCAGGCGGTATCCGCTGCGAACGAATTCCGTGAAAAATGCTTCGTGCGACTGCCGGTCCTTGGCCGAATCCAGTTCGGCAAAGCGGGTGCCGAGCGCGTCGGCAAGGCTCAGTTTACGAAGCTCTTTCGCAAACACCTTGTTGCATTCCACCAATACCGCAGACTGAGACAATGCTACTTGCTCGCGAATCGGCAGGTCCGTGGAAATGGGGGGATTGAACTCGAAGCAATAGATGGAATCCGGCGATTGCTCCACCAACGAGCGAAAACGCGTTTCCGACTGGATGATCGACTGTTCAGCGGCTCGCATGCGCAGGTCCGAGGCAAGCGCGCGGTCAAGCTCGTGATTCCGCTGGTAGGCAATGACGATGACACCGCTTGCCGTCAGTATCAGCGACAGCAGCGCGACCGGTGTTCGAACGTGAAGATGCAGAAACTCGATCGTTGCAAGTGAAGCAGGATTGCCGAGAACGCGCGGCAAAAGGCTAATCGCGAGAAGATCGACCAGGTAGAAGCTCGCTGTCAGCGCAACCGCGCTCATGATCAGCACACGCCCGGTCATGGGCCGAGTGCGGCGGTTGAGCATGCCCTGGTTTGCGGCGATGCCGAACATCAGCAGGGTCAACACAATGACCGTCAGATCGACCAGCACCATTGCCTCGAACGTACTCCAGATCACTGTGAGGGATTGCCTGCGGCAGAATGTCTTCTATAAGCTGTCGCCGAACCGCGACAGACTGGATACCACATATGGTCATCCCCTTCTAAGGATGTGGGTCTTGGCGCAAGCAATACCGATTATGGGTGCCGAGAGTGCCACGATATTTCGCGTCCGTCGCGATATTTCGTCACCTGCATCAGCTCCAGAACACCGGTACTGCCGCGCAACTTTTTGTAAGTCTTTGTTTTTTTTAAATGCTTTAAACGATCGTTGAAATCTGGCATGAAATCTGCAAGTTTTTGAATATATTGGACCTGTGCGCAGTCGCTGGCGTCGGGTCGCCGCTTGGGCAGAGCAGGGGGTATCGCATGGCCACCGATCGAGAACGAATCAACATCCTGCTGGTTGAGGATTGCTGCAGCAATGTTCGTTTGGTTCGCAAGGCGCTGGAAGGGAGTAACGTGCGATGTCGATTGCAGACCGTGGGGGTCGGCGGCAATACGCTGAACTACCTGCGCAAGAGCTCGCCGTATGCTGAAGCGCCGACGCCGGATCTCGTGTTTTTCGATGTGTCGGAGGCACGCCAGGAATCGATTGAACTGCTCGAACAAATCAAGGCTGACAAGACAACGAAATCGATACCGCTTGTTCTGTTGACCAACCAGGATTCGGAGGCAGTTCTAAAGGAACTCCGTATTGATCGAAAGGATCGCACGGTGTTTTCGCCTATTGATCTGGAGAGCTTCTTGAGGGCCATGAACTCCTTCCGCATGGACCGTTTTCTCGGTGCTGTTCGCCTGATCGAGTCGTTAGGCTTCGTGCTGGTCAGCCTGCCCGAAGCTGTGGCGAGCGAGCAGCAAACCGAATCGGACCGATCCGGCAAATCTGCAGGATCGGGCGATCGCAGGGTGCAACTCGCCTGACTTTCTTCTTTCGATTCCCAGTCGTAGAGATTGCGGACTGACACCCGAACGTACTAGGGTTGCACTTCGCAAACCAAGAGGAAAGCGATGCCAGCCGACGAAACCGCACAATTTCTTGAGGGTCTTGCGAAAGACCTGAATTCCAAAAAGATTGCACTGCCATCGTTTCCGGATGTCGTGATAAAGATTCGTTCCGCGCTCGAGGATCCGACCTGCACGGCCGATCGGCTGGCCGGTGTTGCAAAAACCGATCCTGTACTGGTGTCGCGCCTGCTCATTTCCGCGAACTCCGCATTTCACAATCGCGCCGGCATCAGTATCGTCGATCTGAATCTCGCCATCAGTCGGCTGGGATTCGAAGCCGTGCGCAATACCGCCATCGCACTGGCAGTGGAACAGATATTCAATGCCTCGAAACACTCTGAACTACGGGACCGACTGAAAAAGTTGTGGTCTCGCAGTATTGCATTGTCGTCAATGTGTTACGTCCTCGCCCGGGACAAGGCTCAGATCAACGCCGACAACGCCTTTCTTTGCGGACTGTTACACGGCATCGGCAAGCTTTATATCCTGACCAAGGCAAAGGACTACCCGAAGATGCTGGGGGATGAAGCGTCGCTGGAAAAAGTCCTCGCCGACTGGCACCCGGGCATAGGCAAATCGATTATCGAGTCCTGGGGGTTCCCGCAGGAAATCGCCGACACCATGGAGCTGGCTGACAACGTGCGTGTCGCAGGCGATGAGGCGAATCTGGTCGATGTCGTCTACACGGCCATCGCGCTGCTGGATGCGCCGGATGACACCTTGGCGCGTGTTCCCCTGTCTCCCGCAGTAGCCCGTGTCATCAGCAGCAGCGAATCGTTCGACAGTATCAAGGATGCGTACGATCAGCACGCGCAATCGATACGCCAGTCCGTCGGCGGCTGAACTCGCAAGCCACGTTTGTCATACAAGGAAATCCCGCCGGGGCCTGTGCCGCGGCGGGATCAATGCTCTCTCGAAATGCGACCCTACAGCTGTCCTGGCAAACCCGACCGAAACAGAAGGCCGGCGCCGTGCCTGATCCGGCTCCTATTGGCGGAATGCGACATCGTATTGAGAATCGATGGCATATACAGTTTGTGAACTGTGCGCCTGCAGACTTCCGGACCTTGGAACGCCATCGTCGCCGCGAGACTCGAGTATCTGTGCGATGTCGCCAGGAATAGCGCCAAAAATCACGTTATGGCCACTCAGGTTGTACAGGTTGAATCCGATACCAATCAATCCGCCGAATGAGTTGCTCGGTTGCTGGTAGCTGGCGCTCGTATTGTCAACCGGCCCCGCAATCAGTCCGGCACCGCGCAGATGTTTCCAGATCTTTCGCGTTTCGTCACTGTTGTTGGTGCTGTTCCAGCCGCCGGAAATCGAGCCGTTGCCGTTGCCGTTGTCCGCACCGGCCCAGGTACCCGAGAAACGCGTCGACGCAGAAGGATCGTCGCCCGGTAACACGCCATAGCGATCCTGATACGCAAATATTGCAGCGGAGACGCCGGCAAAATCGTTTTCTACCCGCTTGATCTTCGCATTCGTAATCATCTCGCGTCCTTTCAGGACGCCACCGAGCAGCAATCCTATGATGACCAGCACAATGGCGATCTCGACCAGCGTGAATCCAGCCTGCTTTCTTCGACTCAATAATTGCATGTTCACAGCGCATTCCTCGTTCGTTTTTTGGCCCCCTGCACAGGCAGGACTCGTGACCGGAAAATTCGGCTTACCCGGGTTATCGACGAACAAAGCGCAAACTTTAGGAACTGGATCACGAATTGGGATTGCCGTAAATAATTGATATATCGACTTATTCACGGGAGTTGGCCCGCTGCCACCAGCCGGTGGTACAGGCTGGCCGGCGCAGTCCACGTCAGGATATCGTCGAATTCACTGCCCGGCTGCGCCGACTGGCGCCGACTGACGAAGACGATATCCGACGCAACCGGGTAGCTTGTCCCGGACACACCGCCGCCGAGGCTCGCACCGGCGTTTTCAACTTCATCCGGCGAAGCTCCGGTAGCATTGTTTTTTCCTCGCGAATGCAGGAGGAACGGAGCGCTCGCAGAGAGCGTGGCAAGCGGGCTGGCGCAGGCCGTTGCCGATGAGCCGGTTGCCGTATTGCAAACAACAAGGTCGGGCGCGAGGTTCGCAAGCCCGACGTCTTTGAGTTCGCCGGGCGCCGTGAAATCCCAATTGCCGTCACCGTCGATGTCGACCGCACTGACGCTGTAGCGAACGGGCACGGACCAGGGATCCAGCAGGAGGTTGTCGTCATTTCTCGGCCCGGCAAGCCCGAGCGTCGACGCGGGAACGAATCCGTGCGGCACAGCACAGCCGCCGGCCGATGCAAGCGCAAATCCCCCGCTCGCAGGGGTTGCCGGACAAGGCAAATGGCCGTTGACGAGCGCGAATCCCTGAATGGAGTTTTCCACAACCGTCAGCAACTCCTGCGCCTCGCGATATCGGGCATTGTCACGTTGTACCGAAAGTGGCATCGCAAGGCCGCCAAGGATCAATCCCATAATGAGAATCACTATTGCCAGTTCGACCAGCGAGAATCCGGATTGCCTGTGCATCGTCATTCCTTCAGCACGACGTGACGGTCATTGCCGCGTCGATGCAATACGCAACATCATTGAAACTGCTGTCTGCTGCTCGCGTTTCAAAATCGGCTGAACCGGATGCATAGGGATGCGCGCCGAGGTTGCGCCCTTCGAGATAATTGGCTATCTGGCCTTTTGTATCGGAATCCAGCGGGGGCGCGTTGCGTCGCTGCCCGAGCGCTTGCAGACGCTCACCGGAAAACAGGATGATCGCCGCGTATGCTCCGATGCCGTTCACGCTGAAGCAGGTTCCGCAGGAAGTAGGGATAGTGGCACCCGGCGCGAAGGACTCGGCCACTGCGTAAAAGAAATGATCTTTCCAATTCTGCCACGATGCCCACCGGGCAGCATTCCATTCCGGCACTGTAGACGGATCGCAACCGCCAAGGATCTCTGTAACTGCATTTGCCGTCACCCCACTGCTGTCATCAACGACGTTTGCCAGTCGACCCGACAGTACGCCGCCAGCATCGTCGTCATAACTCGCGTCCAATCGATAGTCAGCAAGCGAAACCGATGCGGGCCACGGCAGGCGCCGGTCGTCCGGCGTTGCATTCGACATTCCCCACGCGGCGACACAGCCGGTGATTGCGCGGGTCAGGTCGTTCATCGAGTCCGCGAAATCCGGGCGCCTGTAGACAGCATTTGCGAGCTCGGACCTGCGGATTGAAAGCACCCTGTCGTTGTGTGCGCCGGTACCGGATACAGACACGATGAACCGTTCGATTGCGTCCGGATTTCCGCTGACCAGCGCATTGGATATTCCGCTGCCAAGGTCGGCGTCCAGGTAATCAGACACGGAAAAATTGTCGCTGCAGTCATTGCCGGAGATTCCGGAACCCGGTCGCAGCTGGGCGGGCAAACTCGACAATGGTGCAAACAGCATCGCCACCGGGCGATCCTCGGCAAGTACACCCTCGATCAAATCGCCGCTTTCCAGCGAGTACAATTGGAGTTGTCCGTTCGTGTCCGGGTTGATCATTCGACCGGTTGCGGGGCCGGCGTTCTTGTAGGATCCCGATACCGCATACCACAGGCATTCGCCGCTGCTGTCAGTGTATGCCGGGGTCGCCAGTGTTCGCCACGGGAAGCGGCCAAGCACGGTCACTCCGGTGGCGCCGCAATTCGCAGTATGCGATTCACCGTTCAGCGTTGCACCGCCGGCATCGAGGTCCGGACAAGGCAGCGTCAGCGCAGCGCCGGCATTCAGATCAGCCTGGGTCAGGGCATGATCGATCAGTGCCTGCTTTGCCTTTGCGAGTGCCTGCTGGGTCTCATTGATCTGGCGTGTGTGTAGCGTGCCACGATCAAGCCGACTGACAAGAATGGCAGTTGCAGCGACCAGAACGACCAGCATCATCAACAGCAGTGCCGCACCGGACTGGACTCTCCGCTGCGATATTCTGTGGCGATCAGTCGGACTGTGCATCGCCGGTCTCGCTATCCCCTGCCCGGTCGGCATCGGGCGGCACATCCGGCTGCAACGCCGTGTCGACTCCGGCCGGATCGGCCGGTTCAATGTCATGCGACCGGATTGTAATGCCCGCAGTCTGGCGGAGATTTTCCACGGGTACGCTGGTCGGCCGGAAATCGCCGTCGACCCACATCGTTGATGATCCGTCGTGGAGTACGATGTAGCCGAATCCCTGCCGTGTCCTCGCGGGTGCCTCCTGCGATTCCGGTGCCGGGCTCGCATGCGTGGCGGTTGGCGGTTCCAGGCGGCGATCGTGGTCCAGCTTGTATCGTTGCTGCGGCGTGAGGAAAACACGGCCGATCTCGATATCGTCCAGTGACTCGTAGATATCCACTCCGTCTGCGAAAGCGGCTGAAGTAGACAACAGTGTCAGAATCACCAGAACAGTTTTCATCGGCCGGGCTCCTGCGCCATGACATCGGAAGTGACGACGCTGAATATTTCGACGGAGCAGCTCGCCAGGATGTTTACGTCCGCAGCGGATAACGGACCGGTGGCGTTTTGTCGGGAGAGTTTGCAGCGGTCGACTTTCAGCAGCCCCGGAGCCTCCTCCTGCAACCTGTCGAAAAAGCGCAGCAGATCGAGCTCATGTAACAAGCCGAGTTCGAGTTCCAGCTTGCTGACGTGAATCTCTGTCGATGCACCGCCAAGCGAGGACTCAACTGGCGCGATGACGTCCAGTTGCGGCTCGATAGCGTAGGTAGCGTGCGGCAAGCGCAGCTCGCCGGCGGCCATGCGCAGCGTTTCAACCCAGTCGAGCCGGCTCTCCCGGCCGACGAATCCCAGTTCATGGAATTGTTCGTAGCGCCAGTGGTAGCGGTCGATAATCCGCTTGCGCAGGACCAGTTGATCGTAGTCATCGAAAACGGCACCGTGATCGGCACTGAGTACTTCGTGGTGTTGCTGCTGCGCGGCGTGGTACCAGGTTCCGGTCGCCAGCAGGATTATCGACATCAATACCGTCATTGAGGGTAGCAGCAGGCCTTGCGCGAGGTAACCCCAATCGACGTCACCAGGTTTCACGACGGCTCTCCGGTGGCACGACATTCATCGTCATGCGCAAACGAAATCGCGCCATGCGTTCGGAACCTCCGCTCGCGACTTCGCCGCTCAACGCGGCCTGCGGACGCGCATCCAGCGGGTACTCGACTGCAACAACCGTCTCGAACGCGGTCTGCGCCTTCAGGGCCGCAACCAGATCGTCGACCTGCGCAAAGGCGGCACGAAGGTCGCCGTCGAATTCGAAAATCCTTCCCCGCATATCCGCGCTGACGGCGGCGATGCGTGGAATGGTCACCGGTGGAGGAGGATCGCCGGGTCTTGCTCGTGGAGTTTCCCTCGAAGCACTTTGTACGAAATCCGTTTGCCATTCCAGGTCATCGACCTGAATCGCGGGAAAGTCGCCGAGTACGTTACCGAGCTGATGCAGGACCCACGGTACCGGCAATCGATTCTGCAGGATGTAATCGCCGGTATCGACAGCAACCTTCATCTCATGCGAGTCCGCTCGAATCGGCAGGAACGACTCATTGTCCCTGCGAAAAGTTTCCGCCATCCGACGAATCTGTGACTCGATGCCGTCGCTCGCATCCCTCAGGTACAGCGCATCCACAAGGTAGAAACTGGCGAATGCAGCACAGGCCACGGCGACGGAGGTGGCCAACGCAAGATACGCATGCCGGACTTTCGACAACTGACTGTATCGCCGTTCGCCCTGTACCGCGTAGTCGTACTTCGGCCGTCGGGCAAGAATCGACGCCAGGTACAACGACTCCATCCTGTCCGCAGCAGGGGCCTGGAAATTTCCCAGACTTTTGGCGGCTCGCAAAGGCTCGATGAAGTGCAGTTGCAAAGCGGCATTGCCACGATCGCTGGCCAGTACTCTATCGGCGAGATCCTTGTCCGCAACGAAATAGACATCGAGACTGTCGACTGAACTCAGAATACGGGTTCGCTCCAGGTAACGACGACTGCGCTGGATTTCATTCAAAAGGAATTCGCCGTAATCGGCGTCGTTCGTTTCGGGTGACTGAGACAATCGCGCACTTTTCAGTACACCGTCGCGCAGGAACACCTGTCGCAGTCTCGTGTGTTGATGCTGTGTCAGGAACAGCGAATTCAGGGCGGGTTCCGTGATTCTCGACAACAGCGCCGGCGCAAGCAACGGTACGGAATAGATACCCTCGAGTGGTACTTTGTAACTCGCGACGGTGCGCAGCCAGGGATCCAGCAATTCGTGATTCGAAACGGAGCAAAGCAGCAACTCGTATTCATCGGAATTCCTCGAAGAGCGCCCCTGGTAAAGGCCGATGCGATACGGTGTACGGGAGAACTTGCGACTCAGGCGACGTTCTATCAGTGCTTTCCGGTCCCGCGACGCGAGCTTTGGCACGGTGTCGGCGGCGAACTCTTCCTCGATAACGTCTACTACCATGCAGCTTGGCTGACTAGCCGTACGCTTGATGTAAGCGGAAAACTGACGAAACCCTTCGTCGGAGCTGGGAAAACGAACCGTTGCGGCAAGGCGGCGGTGACCCGCCAGCCAAACGACCAGTTCGTCCTGCGTAACGAGAAGGAATCGCCGCGCGGTCACGTCAGATCCCTATCTTGCTGATGGTTTCGTAGATCGGACCCAGAACCGACAACATGACCCAGCCCATCAGGGCTCCCAGTACAACGGTCATTGCAGGCTCGATCATGGCTTTGAGCCTGTCGATCGACTCGGTAACCTCGCGATCATAGAAATAGCTGATATTGCTCAGCGATGAATCGAGGCGTCCCGTAGCCTCGCCCATTTTGACCATGCGCACGACCAGCGGCGGAAAGAGCCCGGTTGCTTCTATGCCGGCACTGAGGGTCATGCCATCGGCGATCGACAACGAGATTTGCTGCAAGCCCCTTTTGATCACCACGTTGCCGGCAATGTCTTCACTGATGCGAAGTGACGCCAGTACGTCGAGGCCCGAGCTGTAAAGCAGCGCGAAATAACTGGCGAAGCGGCTCAGGATGATTTTTTTGGTGATCGGTCCCGTGTACCAGACTTTGAGCTTCAGATCGTCAAGCCAGTAGCGGACCTTCTGGTCGCGGGTTGCCTGCCATCGAATCAGGACTACAGCAGCCGGCGGCAACGAGAGTACCCAATACCAGTTGGCAACGAGAAAATTCGACAGTCCGATCAGCGCGCGCGTGTGAATCGGCAGGTCCTGGCCCATCTCGCGAATGAAATCGATCATCTGTGGAACGACATACAACATCATGAAAATCAGCACGCCAAGCACCACGACACCGACAAATGCCGGGTAAACAATTACTGACTTCGCCTTTACAACCAGCTCGTCCTGCCATTTGAGTGAATCCGTCAGTTTAAGCATCACCTCGGAAAGCTCACCGGTTTCCTCACCGACCGCGACGAGATTTGCGAATACATTGTCGAAAACGTCCGGATAATCCTGCAGCGCCTCTGAGAGTTTCTTGCCGGATTCAACGGAGCTGATCAGGTTGGAAAGAATCTCGCGAAAACCATCGTGATCGATGCTGTCTCGCAGATCGGTCAAAGCCTCGAGCATTGGCAGACCCGCGCGAGTCACCTGTTCCATGTGAAAACAGAATCCGATCAGGTCCTTTCGGCTGACTTTTCTGTGTCGGGAAAAAAAACCGGCGTTGCGCTCGGCGCATCGCAACAGCTCACTGTCAGTCTGGCGCAGTCGGGTTTCGAGCGCACGCTCGTTCGGCGCCTCTATGTTCCCCTCGACGATGCTGCCGTTGGGATCGACGGCCCGATATCGATACATTGGCATAGCCCTACTCCACCCGGGTCGTCAGGTCAACGACGCGTGAAATTTCGGAAAGGCTGGTGACGCCCGATAGCACGTGGCGAACCGCATCCGTTGCCAGATCCCGAAACCCCGCCTGTTGCGCGGCCGCCAGCATCTCTTTGCGGGTCGCGCCTCGTGCAATCATTTCGTCCATATCCGCGTTGATCTTGAGCACTTCGATGACCGCAACGCGTCCTTTGAATCCACGGTTGCTGCATGCATCGCAGCCGGCTTCGCGATACAGCATTACGGGCTTAGAGGAATCGGTACCGAGCAGCCGCTGCTCGGTCGCGTCCGGTGCATAGGCTTTCTTGCAGTGCCTGCAAAGGCGCCGTACCAGGCGCTGAGCGACGATGCCGATGATATTGCCGGCCATGATTTGCGGTTTTACGCCGATATCAATGAGTCGCGGAATCGCACCCAGCGCCGAGTTTGTGTGCAAGGTTGAAAACACCTGGTGCCCGGTCATCGCAGCACGAAATGCCATCTCGGCCGTTTCTTCGTCGCGAATTTCGCCGACCAGAATGATGTCGGGATCCTGCCGCATCATCGACCTGATGCCGTTCGCGAAGTCGAGTTTTGCTGCTTCGTTCATCGACGTCTGCCGAATCATGCTCATCGGGTACTCGACCGGATCTTCCAGCGTCATGATGTTGACAGACTCTTCATTGCGAAAGTTGAGCATCGAATAAAGAGTTGTCGTTTTTCCGCTGCCGGTCGGTCCCGTTACCAGGATGATGCCCTCCGGCCTTGCCATCATCACCTGAATGGTCGTCAAAGTGTCTTTCGCCAGGTTCAGCTTCTCCAGCGGCACGATGCCTTTCTTGCGATCGAGAACACGCAGCACGAAGTTCTCGCCGTGCGTGGTCTGCTGGCAGGCGACGCGGAAATCGATCGGTCTGCCGGCGAGACTGAGTGACACCCGCCCGTCCTGGGGCGCACGAGTCTCGGCAATATTCATTTTCGCCATGACTTTCAGCCGCACCACCATTCCGGGCCAGTAGCTTCGATGCAGAGCCATTACCTGGCGAAGAACCCCGTCAATCCTGTACCGGACGCGGAGGAAACCCGCTTCCGGTTCGAAGTGAATGTCGGACGCGTCGCGCTTGACCGCGTCGGCAAGAATTGCGTCCACAAGACGAATCAGCGGATGGCTGTACTCTTCGTTTTCGATCGCGAGGCTCAATTGATCGACTTCACCTGTGTCGATCTCGCGAAGAATTCCCTGAATGGAAAGTTCGAACTGGTAGAACTGCTCGATCGCTGCCTCGATTTCGGCTTCGCCGGCCACTAGCGTTGCGATGCCAATATCACTGCCGAGCAAAGCCGCCGTCTGGTCGAGTGCGACAACGTTGAAAGTGTCCGCCATTGCCAGCGTCAGAACCTTTTCATTCTTGTCGAAATTGATCGGCAGCAGGTGGTAACGGCGCGCGATGTTCTTCGGCACCATTTTCAATGCGTCCGGATCCGGGATTACGGTCGAAAGATCGATACTTTCATGTCCGAGCGACTCCCCGAGCATGTCACGCATCACGCCTTCGCTGATCAGGCCAAGCTTGACCAGAATCCTGCCGAGCGGCTCGTCATGGCGCGTCTGTTCTGTCAGCGCGACCTGCAGCTGATCCTGAGTTATAAGACCGGCTGCAACAAGTCGCTCACCAAGCGGCAGGCTTGGTGCGGTCGTCTGCAATTTTCTGACCGTTATTGTGCTCATCCAGAATCCCTGTCCCTGTCCTTGAGGGCCAGCTTATCCAGGCGCCTGGAAATCAGCTGCCGGTCCATGGTCTGGTCTATCGTCGAACTCTGCAGCGCTTGTTCGTAGTAATAGCGAGCTTCGGCGATTCGGCCGAGGTGTTCGAAACTCAGCGCGAGGTTATAACTGTATGCGGCATTACCGGGCTCCAGTGTCTGCGCGTCTGCAAAAGTTCTGGCGGCTTCCGGCCAGCGTTCGCCGGATGCGAAATGCATACCCAGCGCGAAATGCAGTTTCGATACTTCGGGATGACGCTGCAGCAGGAGTTTCAGCTCGCTTTCCCGTTGTGCCGGCGTAATGGCATCGCTCAACGACAACAGTTCTGCCGCGACTGCGCCATCGGCCGGATCGATGTCCAGCAGTCTTTCGTACAATGTCACTGCATCGCCGGTTCGGCCGGTCCTCTGCAAGACGGCAGCGAGTCCGGCCAGCGCAATTCGGTGATTCGCGACGACATCCAGCGCGGCTCGATAGCGGGTTTCGGCAATTGCCAGTTGGCCTTCCTGATACGCATCGAAGCCCGCCTGAACATCTGCGAATGCCGGATCGCTAATTGGCGCGCGCGACCCGGCGCTTATGCCAATGACGATGCCGCGCGATCTACTGCCTGTCGAAACATCCGAACTCTGCGTTGCCGACTTCACGGACGGCCGGTTCTTGTCAGCCCGTTGCGGAGCCGGGCCATCCGGTCGCGGCATCGATTCTCGTCGATCGGAAAAACTGAATTGTCCGCTGCTGTCAGGCAACTGTGGCCGATTCGGAACTTCCCGGTCGGCGTCGGCTGAGTAGGACACCTGCGACGACATCTGCGACAGATCGATATTCAACTGCCTTGCGGTCAATTTCTGATAGAGAACGTAAGCTCCCGCCGTCATCGACATGGCCAGAAGGCACAATGCCGGCGACCACCGTCCAAGCTGCAGGTACCATCCCTGACGCATGCGCAGATCGGCAGCCGATGCCGCGGCCCATAGCGGTCCATGGTGGTCCGGCGACATAGCGTCGAGCGCGGCACCTTCAGCCAGGACCGGCAGCAACTGGGTTTCGTCGATGTCGGCGAACTCATTAACCGCGCGCCTGTCGGCCGGGAATTCTTCTTCATTGAACGCGACCGCAACGCCTGTATCCAGCAGTGTCAGGTCTTCGCTGTCCCGCGGCAGCACTTCGGCGTCGGCGGACGCTGCTACGCGAGCCGCGGCCGGAGACGCAGCCGCCTCTTCAGCTACGCCAACAGCGGCATCGCTTTGCGCTTCCCGGAGTGCATCGACCAGCAGACTTTTCATGCGATTCCTGTCCGTAATGCGGCAACTAGCTGCCGGTCTCGATTCCGGCCGGGGCCGGGTAGTATTCGCCAAGTCCGGCAGTGCCGGCTGGCGTTCGCCCGTTCAAAACGATTGTCGGCCGCAGGAAAATAACCAGTTCCGTTTTCACCAGCTGATCGCTGGTGTAAGAAAACAGGCTGCCGATCTTCGGAATTCTCGAAAGCCCGGGCACACCGTCTTTCTTGCTTTGATATTCGTTTTGCATCAGGCCGCCAAGCACAATGGTCTGGCCGTTCAGGACCTGGAGCAGCGACTCGATCTCGCGCACCTGGATCTCCGGAATCAGGTTGTCGAAATCTGCACCGGCAAGTCGTGGAGCCGGATCCACCGCGAAACCCGTAATGCGGCTGATCGTCGGACGAATGTTCAGGCTGACGTAACCGTTTTCGCTGATCTGCGGTGTGAGGCTGAGCACGAGACCGACCGGCACAGTATGAACCTCGCTGGTAAATGTCAGTCTTTCCGGCGAAGTCTGGGTCGCATCGCGAATATCGAGTTCGATAGTGAAATAGACCTGCTCGTTGACCACCTTGAGCAATGCCGTCTGGTTGTTCAATGCCATGATTTTCGGACTGGACAGGACCTTGGTGTCGCCGAACTGTTGCAACAGCTTGACCGTTCCGGAAATGTTGCTGCCATTGCCACCGTCGCTGTTGTAGCCGAGTTGAAAGACGGGTGGTGTCGACAGATTGGGCCCGAGGAAATCCGATCGTACCGATATTCCGTTGCTGCCAAGGCCCATTTCGTCTGACAGCCGTTGCCAATCAACACCGGCCTGGTAGTGATCGCTCAGCTCGACCTCGACTATGGTCATCTCGATCAGTACCTGCCGCTTGGAATTCAACAGCACGGCATCAAGATGTTTCTGAACTTCAGCGTGTTCACTTTGCGTTGCAAGAACCGAGATAATTCCGGCCATGCGGTTGACAATAACGGGGTTGGCATTCTGCGGCGATTGCGGCGAGGCTGAATCGGTACCCTGATCCTTCACGATCGACAGTAATGCGCCTTCGAGCGTTGCCCAGAAATCGTTCTTCGAGAAACTCTTGACCGTGGTCTTCGACAGATTGCCCTGACTGTCCTGCTGACTCGAGCTGTTCTGTTCGCCAACGCTCCCGCCGGATGTGGAAATTTGCGTTGCGACGCCGACTTCGCCGCTACTGTCACGGGACACGTTCACGTAATCGACGCTGTAATTATTCCAGTAAGGAAGGTCTTCCAGCACGATCAGGTTCCTGCCTCGGAGCGAAAATCGCAGATCGGCCTGGTCGGCGATGCGTTGCAGGATTTGCTGCAACGGTTGTTCGACCGCATTGATCGTTATGGTGCGTGAACTGTCGGCCTGGATATCCAGTTCCAGCCCGGTATCTCGCGCAAGCGAGAACAATAGGTCGGTAACCGGCACATCCTTGACCACAACCGAGTAGGTTGGAACCGGCTCTACCGGTTCGGGCTTCGGCAAAACCGGCGGTGCCGACACGGGTTTCGGCGCTTCGACGAAATTCGTGTCATCGTCGTCGACGTGACCCACCGAGAAATCCACGGCGCGGGGCCCGGCACAGGCGCTTATCAATAGCGTCAACGCCGTCGCAGCGAGGGCAGATTTCAAGCGCTCGAAGACATTGCGCGACGGCGACATGCTATCTGACTTGCTGAATTGGAGTGCGAGCGCCATTGCGAAGGGTCCCTTTCTGAATTGCACAGCTACCCCTCATTAATCGCCGTTTTGAACATAAACTTTAGCCGGCGGAAGCAGCCTGGTCGCTAAAGATAGCCCTGGGCGGGCCGCTATAAGTTGAAGAGGTGATGGCGCACAAACGTGGCCAGCACTATTCGGCATTGACTATCAGCTGCCGACGACAGCGGCACAGGCAGGTCCTCCCTTGGAAAACGCTACAACATTTGCTCCACACGGCGAGCAGGCGGCTCCCCGGACCTTGCGACAGAGCACTTTCCGGCTACTCGAGACCGCCGCATCCGGCGACCGGTCCAGCCGTCTCGTCGACCTTGGCCTGGTCGTACTCATATGTATCAGTGTGGCGGCTGTGGTCCTCGAATCGATCAAGCGGATCGAGATTCGCTGGGCAGCGACCTTTTACTGGCTGGAGGTCGCCACCGTCTGCATTTTCACCCTGGAATACCTGCTGCGGGCCTGGTGCTCTGTGGAACGCACAGACAAACGGAGTGCCGGACTCAAGCCAATGGCACTGCGCATCCGCTACATGCTGTCGTTCCACGCCGTCATCGACCTGTTTGCGATTCTTCCTTTCTATCTGATGCTGTTCGGCCTGTTCGGCGTCGACATGCGCTTCCTCCGCGCGATCAGGCTGTTGCGGGTTCTGAAACTGACTCGCTATTCGGCAGCGATCGACATGCTGCTCGCTTGCATAATAGAGAACGGAAAATCACTCGCTGCCTCCTTCCTGATCCTGTTGATCGTCATGCTGATGGCCGCCGCCGGCATGTATTATTTTGAACGCGAACTGCAACCGGTCGCGTTCAACAGCATTCCGGCCGCAATGTGGTGGGCGTTCGTAACGCTGACAACTGTCGGTTACGGCGATGTCGTGCCAGTGACGCTCGGCGGCAAGGTATTCGGTGCTCTGATCACCGTCATCGGTATCGGTATGGTGGCACTGCCTACCGGCATATTGGCATCCGGCTACGCCCAGCAGCTTTCCCTTCGACAGGCGACGTACCAGCGCAAAGCAGACGAAGCGCTTGATGACGGCGTGCTTAGCGACACCGAGGTCTCCAGCCTGGAAAAACTCAGGCTGGATCTCGGCCTTGGGCGCAACACGGCGAGCCAGATCATGGATGCCGGAAAAGTGCAGCGGGCATTGGCCATGGAACGTGCGGCGTTGCGGTCGGCCAATCGATGCCCGCACTGCGGGCAGGTTGCGACGATCGGCGACTAAACGCTTTTCAGGCGCGCTTTCGCGTAGATTCGAAACGGCGGATCTTTTCGACCAGAGTCGTGCGGCCAACACCGAGCATGTCGGCGGCTTTTTGTACCACACCGTCCGCGCTTTCCAGCGCGGAGCGAATTGCGCGTTGCTCGACGTCCGCAAGGTATTTTTTCAGATCGACTCCGCAATCCGGAAGGCTCGTCAGTACGGGCTCTTGGTCCGCCGTCGCCGCGCTGCGGCTGGCGAGCGAAGAGCTGACGACGTCCGGTCCCCGACTCTGCGGCCGCAGTGGCCACGGCAGCGCTTCGCTATCCACAATGCCATTCGGCTTGACGACGGCGAGTCGCTCGACGAGGTTGGCCAGTTCACGGACGTTTCCGGGCCAGGCATAGCCCTGCAGGACCTTCATCGCGTCGTCTGTGAGGTAGACGGAAAAACCGTGGTTTCGCCTGACTCTTTCCGCCATTTCCACGAACAACGGCGGAATATCGTCCGGCCGCTGCCGAAGCGGCGGCAGGTCGATCGGAAAGACGCTCAGCCGATAGTAGAGATCCTCACGAAAACTGCCGTCCTCGATTCGAGCCGGCAAGTCACGATGCGTAGCCGCAATGATGCGGATGTCGACAGGAATGCTGCGAGTTCCGCCAACCCTTTCGACGACACGCTCCTGCAGGACTCGCAGCAGCTTGACCTGCATTTGCAGCGGCATGTCGCCAATCTCGTCAAGGAACAGCGTGCCATGCTGTGCCAGTTCGAATCGACCTGCCCGCGCGCTGACTGCACCGGTGAATGCGCCGCGTTCATGCCCGAACAGCTCGCTCTCCAGCAGATGTTCGGGAATTGCGCCACAATTAATCGCCACGAATGCGCCGCAGCGACCGGACTGCTGGTGAATGAGTCGCGCCACAACTTCTTTTCCGGTGCCGGATTCGCCGTTGACGAGAACCGTAGCCGCGGTTCTTGCGACACGATCAATCAGTGAGCGAATCTGCATCGTCTCCGCGCTGTCACCGATCAGCCGGAGTCGCGATTCTCCATCCGCGTCCGCCGCCTGGTCGCCGCTTCGACGATGGCTGTGCGACGCCCAGATTTCATCCAGCACGCTGCCCAGTTCGTCAAAGCGCACCGGGTAGCTGAGGGAATAGATCCTTGCCCAGGGAAACTGATTCTCAATCACTGTCCGGGTCTCCGGAATCGGCTGACGAGGGACCTGCAATGAAGTTTTCTGTCACCAGGACGATCGGGGCATTCGGATCGAGCTCGCCAACGTCGGCGATGAGCCGGTCGATTTGATTCGGCTGCAAATCGTCGCCTAGAAAGATAGCAGCCAGACGGCGCTCCCCGAGACAGCTCCGCCAGTCGTCCGGCGTAGCGACCTGGACGCCCGGGGCATCCATAAACTCGAGCAGCTCCTTGAGGTTCTGGCCACGGGCTTGCCGCCCCTCGATGACCATGATCAGGCGCTCGACGCTCACGGCCGGAGCACGATCAAGGTCGAGATTGACGCCCTTTTTATTATTTTTTTCCCATATTTCGCATCTGGATACGCTTTTTTGCCAACAGAAAACAAGCTGACAAGGTTGGGGTTGATCCGGCCGGTCTTTCTATTTGACATAAACCGTACTCACCAAAGCTAACAAGACACCTGCATATCCAACTGTTTTATCGACTTTTTCTTTTGACTCCCGACAAGACAGGCCACGTCTCTCAAAGATCTGGCACCGCTCACTGCCATCCCCGGCCGCCAGACAGAGAACTTGTCTGACTTAACAAATAGGTTACGAATATTCTCTAAGTGCTTAATATATTTGTTAAACCCCATTAAGACAAATTCTATTATTTGATTACCTTATTTGGTCTTTTATGCCTATTAGTGAGATAAGGCCACCTTGGCTTAGCGGTGGCAGGCTGCGTCCCAGGCGGCGAAAAGCTAAAGCTGGCTTCCTTCCAGCCGATACAGACCCTGTTGCACCGGGATTTGCCCCGGCGCTTGCTGCCGGTGTTCCGGCGAAGGAAGGCTGCAGCCATGGGGCTGGTTTCCCGATTCATCGGCCAGGGTGGCGCTCGAAACGACAAGTCGAAGGACCCGACCACTACGTCGAGTTCGTTGACCGACGGCGCGCTCGATACTCTCGGCAGCGTGATGCGCACCTTTGGGGACCTTTCGTTCCCACTGGATGATCCGTCGGTGCTGCCGGCATTTCGCGAAGATTGCGCAGCCTTTGCCTGTCACGTGGAAAACGGTGCGGCGGTGCCGGTTCACGAGATACCACAGTCTGCTGCCGGTCAGCGCGAGTGGGCAGCAGTCCGGCGATTCTTCGCCGACCGTCGCCACGATGAGAAGCTCTTTGTCACCGAAAGGCTCAGTGACTACCGCGGCGTGGTCGGGGAACTTGTCGATGGGCTGCGACAGATCGGCCAGCGCGATCAGGACACTGAAACGGCTGTAAGGCTCAGCCTCGACAAGGTGGAAAAGGCGGCCGAAGCCTCCGACCTGCCGACAATCAAGGCCGCACTCGGCGAGACCATTCGCACAGTGACAGACACTTTCGCGCGCCAGAAACTCGAATACGAACAACAGATCAGCGAACTGAACCAGAGGATGTCCGGACTGCGGCAGGATCTGGTTGCCACACGCGAGGAAATGAAGCGCGATCCGCTGACACAAGCATACAATCGCGGCGCTTTCGATACCGCGATCGCGCAGAGCGTCAATCTCAATTTCCTGTTGAGGCAGCCGGTGACCATCGTGTTACTAGACATCGACAGGTTCAAGTTCATCAACGATACCTATGGTCATTCGGCAGGTGACGAAGTGCTCAGCGACATCGGCAAATGCCTGGAGCGTTCTTTCATTCGGAAGAGTGACCTCGTGGCCCGCTTCGGTGGCGACGAGTTTGCGGTAATCCTGAATGACACGACCGCCGGCAATTCCGTTTCACTGATCAATCGATTCGTACAATCGTTGCGCGACATTCGCATTCCCTACGCCGGTGACGACATTCGCGTGACCTGCTCAGCCGGTTATACGGAGATTGCCCCTGGTGATGGCGTCAAGTCGGTCATGAAGCGAGTCGACGAGGCGCTGTATACGGCAAAACATGCCGGGCGTGACCGCGTGGAATTCGCGCCACCCCCGTCCGCCTGAACAGGTTTCACCGAAGAGTTCATGCTGAACAGGGGAAATCCCGGGGCTGGATTCGCGGTATGCGAAATTCCTCTCAGTGCCTAAAGAGACGCCGGCGTCAGTCGATAACCTATATAGCGCTGGGCGCAATGCCGGCCTGCGCGGGCATCCGAATGAGCGGAGGAAATCAGTTTGGATCTGGCGACACTTATAGGGCTAATCGGCGCACTGGGCATCGTACTGACGTCCATCATGCTCGGCGGCTCTGCGGGAACCTTTGTCAATACGCCTTCCTTGCTGGTTGTGCTCGGCGGCACCGTGCTCGTCACGATGATGAAGTTCAGCCTTGGAAAATTCCTGGGCGCCGCATCCATCGCTGTAAAGGCATTCCTTCACCAGCCGACGCCGCCGGAGCAACTCATTGAAACGGCTGTCGAACTGGCCAAGACGGCAAGGCAGGGCGGCTTGTTGGCGCTGGAGGACGCCGAGGTGCCGGACGAATTCATGAAGACCGGACTGGGCTTGCTTATCGACGGACACCCCGCCGACATTGTGCGATCGATGCTGCACAAAGACATGAACCTGACTTTGCAGCGGCACAACGACGGCCAGGATATTTTCAAAGCGATCGGTGACGTCGGTCCCGCCATGGGCATGATCGGTACACTGATAGGCTTGGTACAGATGCTGGCCAACATGGACGATCCGAAGCAGATCGGCCCCGCCATGGCGGTGGCGTTGCTGACGACACTGTACGGCGCCATCCTGGCCAACATGATTGCCTTGCCCATCGCCGACAAACTGGCTGTGCGCAGCCGCGAGGAGAATCACCGCAAGTCACTGATAATCGACGCCTTGCTGGGTATCCAGGGCGGCCAGAACCCGCGTGTCATTGCGAGCATGCTGGAAACCTACCTGCCGAAGTCGCAGCGACCCCAGGAGGACTCCGATGTCTGAAGTCGCGCCGGCCAAAGCCTCGAAAGCCGGCCTCCCGGGCTGGGTCATGACGTTTGCCGATCTCATGACCCTGCTGATGTGCTTCTTCGTGTTGTTGCTGGCTTTCTCCGAAATGGACGTGGTCAAGTTCAAGCAGTTGTCCGGATCGATGAAAGACGCCTTCGGCGTTCAGGCGGAAGTCGAAGTGCGCACGATCCCGAAGGGCACCAGCGTCATCGCCCAGGAGTTCAGCCCGGGCAAGCCGGAAACAACTCCGATTAACGAGGTTCGCCAGTTTACGATCAACTCGAATCTGAACACACTCGACGCAATGGAAAGAGTGGAGCGTGAGAAAGACGCTACCGAGGATCATGTGTCGCGCATTCGCCTTGCGTTACGTGAAGAAATCGAGAACGGCAGCGTATCGGTCCAGGTCGAGGGCTCGAAAATCATCATCCAGATTCTCGAAAAAGCGTCTTTCGAATCCGGCTTCGCCGACGTGAGGCCGGATTTCCTGCCGGTTCTGACGAAGATTTCTCACCTGATTGACAAAAACGTTGGCATGGTCACGATCTCCGGGCACACCGACGATATACCGATCGCCAACGAGCGCTTTCGCTCGAACTGGGACCTGTCGACGTCCAGGGCAGTGTCTGTGGCTCACGAGTTATTGAGGAACGCGGAGCTCACGCCGGCGCGCTTCGTCGTCACCGGGCATGCCGATACGAGACCGCGAGCAGACAACAGGACAGCGGAAAACCGGGCAAAGAACCGTCGCGTGGAAATCAGCATCATCAGAGGACTGGAACCGGACGAGGAACGTGAAATCAGCGTTGAACAAACCCCATTGCCGGTTGCTGCTACAGAGGATACTGCATCATGAATAGCGGACGTGAAAATCGACGTTCATTTCGTATCCGGGAAACCGTATACCTGAAATACGAGGTCATCAGCGACCGCGAATTTCATCAGGGGCTCGACCGGCGAAAGATACGTCTCGGCGCCAGCAGCGGCATTCGCTCGCAAATCCTCGATCTGGATACGCGCTTTGCCGAGAAACTGTTTCTGTTGAAGGGTGAATCCAGCCGCGTGGCGGAATGCCTGGCCTTGCTCAACGACAAGCTGAATACGGTAATCGAGCAATTCCCGGATCTCAGGGCATCAAAGGCCTCCCTGGCCAGCTCGGAACCGCAGACCTGCGAAGTCGGCGCCGACGGCATGATCTTCGCAACCGATAAACCTTACGCCGCCGGTACCAAACTGGCATTGAGATTCCTCCTGGCCGCGGACAATCGCTACATCGAAACCTTTTGCAATGTCGTGCGTGATACCGAGCCGGTGGATGAATCGGATCCGGCCAAACCTTTTGCCGTTGCCGTGGAATTCCAGGGAATGAAACCGGCGCAGAAGGAAATCCTGATCCAGCATCTGTTCAATCGCGAGTCCGAAACGCTGCGCATGCGCCGCCTCAACATCGAAGCGATGTCGTAGACGACCTGGGGACAGTGACCCTAATTCAGCGTGGGGCCGTGCAGCCTTCGAATCAATTGCGCCTCGCCGATATTCAGACCGCAGCTACGCGTAAGTTCCTCGACACTGGCGCCCTGCTTCGCCATTCGAACCGCATTTTCGAACGGCAATACCCGCGGAGCTGACGCCAGCTGCGTAGCTTTTTCGCGCTGTGACAGTTCGTCCACAATTCTCTGCAATGCAGCCATGCGTTCTTCCAGGTGCTGCTGTCGCTCCCTGCTTGCGCTTGTATCCTTGACCTGCGCGTCGATCTGCAGTGCCGCGCCGACCGGACTTTCCCAGAACGCGTCCGATTCGATAGCTTTTCTCTGGAAGCGCAGAATTGCGATACTTGCTGCAGCAAGAAGCAACCCGGTGCTGCTGATCAAAGCGTATAGGATATAAAAATCGTCATTCATCATACGTACTCATCTATTGCTGATGGATCATCATCCCTTTCGATTTCGACGGCGTCTTCGGTACCACCCTCGTCTGTCGATTCGGTAGATGGCTTGTCTTTCTTGCGCTTATCTGAATCGCCGTCCTTTTGCGCCGGCTGCACGGGGCGCACCGGATAAGTCGGATTAACATTACTGATTCGGGAAAAAATATCCGACATTTCTCCGGTCCCGCACCGCTACGTGTCCACAATAGCGCGCAAATGAATCAGCGCCTGCCCGTGAATCTGACAAACTCGCGACTCGCTTACACCGAGTACCGCACCAATCTCCTTGAGATTCAATTCCTGCTCGTAATACAGTGACAGCACCAGTTTTTCCCGTTCCGGCAAGCGGTCAACCGCCTGAGCAAGTGCCGATCGGAACTGGCTCTGATCGAGCTCCTGGTCCGGCGTCGCCGTATCGGATGCAGGAAGGTCACGACCGTAGCCGGGCTCCTCCAGCGTCTCTTCAAGACTGAACAATCGGCACTGCGCGGTATCGCGAAGTATGTCGTGGTACTCGTCCACCGAAACGCCGAGTCGGGCTGCCACTTCCTGGCCATCGGCAAGTCGGCCCGTTTCTGCTTCGATGGCACGCACCGTTTCACTTACCTTGCGGTGCTTCTGGTGCACTGACCTCGGAGTCCAGTCCTGCTTCCTGACATCGTCAAGCATCGCGCCACGAATGCGAATCCCGGCATAGGTCTCGAAACTCGCACCACGGGACGCATCGAATTTGCCCGCCGCCTCGAGCAGCCCGATCATGCCGGACTGCAGCAGGTCATCGATTTCTATGGTCGAAGGCAATCTTGCGGCGAGATGATGGGCAATGCGTTTGACCAGGGCCACGTGCCGGGTGACCAGGTCATCCTGTGATTCGTAGCCGGTGGCTGCGACACTGCTGTAGGCAATCATGCGATACCTCCCGCGCGAACCGGACCCGCAGCCAGCAAGCGCTCAAGAAAGAACTCGATGTTGCCGCTTGCCCGCATTGCAGCCGGAATTTGCTGCAGTGAGCGCGCAATGTCCTTGAATGCCTGACCGGACACGCTGCGCGGATACGCGTCGACGACGGCCCGCTGTTCCTGCACGGCTCGCCGCAACCATGGATCCATCGGTACATTGCCGAGATGTCTTAACACCACGTCAAGATACAGATCTGCAACTTTCCTCAGCTTGGTGTAGAGAATTCGCCCTTCCCAGGCATCGCGCGTCTGGTTGGTTACGATCTGGAAACGCCTGATACCGTATTCCCGGCTGAACACCTTGATGAGCGCGTAGGCATCGGTAAGCGATGCCGGTTCATCGCAGACGACAACGATGGCCTGTTGCGCAGCCTGCACGAATCTCGCGACGCCTTCCGAAATTCCGGCGGCGGTATCCACTACCAGTACATCCGGCTGCTCGGCCAACGTCGAAAAGGCCTGGATGATCGCCGCCTGCGAGGCGCTGGGTAAATCCAGCATCGAAAAATTGCCTGAAGATGCCGGCACTATTTTCAACCGTTGCGGACCTTCGATCACCGTACTGTCGAGGTCGCATTCGCCACTGACTACGTGCGACAGGTTGAACTTCGGTTGCAAACCGAGCAATACGTCGACGTTTGCCAGTCCAAGATCGGCGTCGAGTAACATGACCTTATTGCCATCCGCTGCGAGTGAAATCGAAACGTTGGCCGCTATGTTCGTCTTGCCGACGCCACCCTTTCCGCTTGTCACGGCAATGACTTTCGCCGGCGTGCGATTGAGAACCTTCTCCAGCCCGCTGGTCTGCGATTTCCTAAGCATGGGCGACGCTCACCTGTGAGTAGTTCTCTGCCATGAAACGTTCGTCGATCCGTGGTCCGCTTTCCTCCATGCATTCGATCGCTTGGTTGACCAGCCATAGTTTCTTCTTTGCAGCAGCGTGCAGATCGTCGGGAACGTGCTGTCCATTGGACAGCCAGGTAGCCGGCAATGAGTTTCGAATCAGGGTGCTGATGACGCAGCCCAGCTGACCCGCTTCGTCAATCTTGGTTACGACAGTGCCGGCAAGCGGTACTTTGTTGAAGCGCCGCACTGTTTCGTCAAGGCCCGCTTCCTGGCTGGCCGCTGACAGGGTCAGATAGAACTGCACCCGATCGCGGTTGCTGCCATAGGCCGCCAGCCTGCTGGAGAGGTCCATGTCGCGCTGACTCATACCTTCGGTGTCGATCAGTACCAGCTTCTTCGATTTGAGCCGGTCCAGAATCGACGTCAGGTCATTGGCGCTGCTGGCCGCATGCACCTTTACGCCGATGATATTTGCAAATGCCATCAAGTGTTCCTTGGCGCCGATTCGATAGGCGTCCGCGCAAACGAGTGCGATTTCGTCGCTGCCGTTCTGCATCGCGTAGCGCGCCGCCATCTTCGCGATCGTCGTCGTTTTGCCGACCCCGGTTGGTCCAATAAGAGCGGCGACCCCACCCCGCTGCAGCAGCGATTCTTCCTTCACCGGAATCAGTTGTGCCAGTTCAGCCAGCGGTGCTCGCCAGATCTGCTTGATGTTTTGAATCGGTTCCAGTCGATTGACGATGATGTTCGCGACGTCGGCGGCAATACCAATCCTTGCCAGGTTGCGTAGCACCTGCGCACGCATTGGCGAACGACGCGCTGCATCCTTCCACACGAGGCCCGAAAGCTGTGATTCCAGCAAGCCGCGCATCGAAGATATTTCCGAGCGCATTGCACGGAGATCCGGCCCTTCGGACGAATGTGGTGACAGAAATTGCTCCGAGGCGGGTCTGTCAGCGACTGTGTCATCCGATCGCCGCAGCGGCTGCAGATCCGCGGACAGGATTTCGACTTCCGCTTTCACCGCTGCAGCCGAAACATCTTCGCCGGGCCCTCTGGTTGCCTGGCCTGCATCTTCGACCGCGAGTCGGCGATAATCCGCAGCGCCCGGTTGCGAGCCAAGTGCCTGCTGCACCAGTGCCTCGTCATAGTCGACCGCAGCTATAACCTCGATGCCACCGTCTACGCGACGGTTGGACAGGATCACAGCATCCGGACCCTGGTCCTCACGCACGCGGCGCAGCACATGCCGCATGTCCGTATCCACAAATCGCTTAATCTTCACCCTAGATCCTCCGCAGGAGGCTTGAAAAAACCCTTGATTCCGTCATTGCGAGCACAGCGAAGCAATCTTCATTCGTTTCGTTGCACGTAATTGCTTCGTCGCCTTCGGCTCCTCGCAAAGTCGTTCCCGGAGTCTTTTTGCAGCCTCGCAAAAATGCCGTTCGTATCATTTCGCTCATCGTCTCAACCCACTCATCATCCAGCATCCAAACGTGTCAGCTAACCGCCGCTATCATCTGTATGCGTTTATCCTCTGGCACCTCGTTGTATGCCAGCACATGCAGGTTGCGGATGCCGCGCATCATGCGTGACAACCACGGCCGCAGATTCGGTGCCACGAGCAGTACCGCCGGTTCACCGGCCACCTCCTGCTTCTGTGCACGCTCGCTAAGGGATTCATGCAATCGCTCCACCAGGCCCGGCTCGAGTCCAAGACTCGCGCCATCCTGCGTGGAGTCATTCAAGATTCGTTCCAACTTTGGATCCAGCGTCAAAACTGCCAGCTCCGGGCGCATTCCGGCGACGTTTTGCACGATCGAACGCCCCAGGGCGACCCGTACGGCGGCCGACAAAACGTCAGGATCCTGACTTTTGGAACCGCGCTCCGCCAACGTTTCGGCGATCTTGCGGATATTGCGGATCGGGATGCGTTCCTCGAGCAGGTTCTGCAAAACTCTTGCAATGACGCTCATCGGCAGGATTTTCGGCGTCAGGCCCTCGACCAGTTTCGGTGCCGAAACGGCAAGTCGCTCCAGCAATAGCTGTGTTTCTTCGTGACCCAGCAATTCGTGCGCGTTGTTCTGCAACAGCTGGCTCAGGTGAGTCGCTACCACCGTCGCCGGGTCTACTACGGTGTAGCCGAGCATCTGGGCCTCTTCACGCTGGCTGGTATCGATCCACCAGGCGTCGAGACCGAAGGCCGGATCCTTGGTCTTCTGCCCGTTGATCTTGCCGAAAACCTGGCCGGGATTGATCGCCAGTTCCTTGTCGATCTGCACATCGCTCTCGCCTACTGGCACGCCCATCAGCGAAATACGATAGGCATTCGGCGACAAATCCAGGTTGTCACGGATATGCACCGGCGATATCAGGAAACCGAGTTCCTCGGTCAGTTTCTTGCGCACGCCCTTGATCCGGGCCACCAGCGCGCCGTTGCGTTGTTTGTCGACAAGCGGAATCAGCCGGTAACCGACATCGAGTCCGATCATGTCGACCGGATCGACGTCCTGCCAGCTCACTTCCGGCGCCGCCAGTTCAGGTAGAGCCGCCGCTTTGGCGACAGGTTCCGGCTTGGCCGCGTTCTGCGACATGCGGTAGGCGGCGAAAGCGCAGACAGCGGCGAGACTCAGGAATGCGAAGTTCGGCATGCCCGGGATCAGGCCAAGGACCGTCATGACCGTGCAGGTGACGATCATCGTGCGCGGATCGCTGAACAACTGCACGAACATCTGCCGACTCATGTCCTGCGAGCGCGATACGCGAGTTACGATAATTGCCACAGCCGTGGACAGCAGCAACGATGGAATCTGTGCAACGAGGCCATCGCCGATCGTCAGCAGCGTGTAATTTCTCATCGCTGCCGACAGCGCGAGTCCATGCTGTGCAGTACCGATTATCAACCCACCGATGATATTGATGAAGAGAATCAGGATGCCTGCGATTGCATCGCCACGAACAAACTTGCTGGCACCGTCCATCGAGCCGTAGAAGTCCGCTTCCTCGCCAATCTCCTGACGCCGGCGGCGGGCGCCCTCCTGGTCGATGATGCCGGCATTGAGATCCGCATCGATCGCCATCTGTTTGCCTGGCATTGCATCCAGCGTGAATCTTGCCGTGACTTCCGAAACCCGTCCCGCGCCTTTGGTCACTACGACGAAGTTGATGATCACGAGGATGCCGAAAATGACCAGGCCAACGGCATAGTTGCCACCGACCACGAAATCGCCGAATGCCTCGATCACCTTGCCGGCGGCGGCCGTACCGGTGTGACCGTTCAGCAGCACGACACGCGTCGAGGCGATGTTCAGTGCAAGCCGCAGCAAGGTCACAACCAGCAGGATCGTCGGAAACACGCCGAAGTCGAGCGGCCGACCGACGTAGACAGCCGTCAGCAGAATCGCTATGGACAAAGCGATGTTGAACGTGAACAGGATATCGAGCGCCAGTGGCGGCAGCGGCACCATCATCATTGCCAGCATGACCAGCAGCAACAGGGGCACTCCCAGCCCGCGGCTCAGTTCGGCAACAAGGGTATTGTTTGATCCTGTCAGCATGTATTCAATCCTTGAGTCCTGCGCTCATTGTCAGAATTGTGTTTCGTCGACAAGCGGCGTTGGCGGTTCCGGCTGAACCTGGCCGGCCCGGACACTGTTGTTGATCTGGAAGATGTACGCCAGGACCTGCGCGACGGCCGTATAAAGCCCCGCGGGAATTTCCTGGCCAAGTTTGGTACTTCGGAAAAGTGCACGCGCCAGCGGCGGTGCAGAAAACAACGGCACGTCGTGTTCCGCTGCGATGTCGCGGATGCGCTTCGCAATCAGTCCCTTGCCCTTGGCGATAACGCGCGGTGCGCCCATGCTCGCCTCGTCGTATTTCAGGGCAACGGCAAAGTGCGTCGGGTTGGTGATGACGACGTCGGCGCCCGGCACCTCCGCCATCATGCGCCGCTGCGCAATTTGATTCTGTAGCATACGGATACGCGACTTGACCTCGGGTCGGCCCTCGGTTTCCTTGAACTCGTCGCGAACCTGCTGACGGGTCATGCGAATTTTCTTTTGATAGTTCCACAACTGAAACGGCACATCGGCCAGCGCAATGAAGACCAGACCGCAACTGACAACCAGCAGGGACACGCCACAAATCTCCAGCGCCTGCCGGATGGCCACCCGCACCGGTTGCCGACCGAGCGTGAGCAGTTCGTCGGCGGACCACCAAAGCCACAGCACCGCTATCAGCGCGATCAGGCCGAATTTCGCCATCGCTTTGAGCAATTCGTTCAGGCTGTTGGCACTGAAAATCCGCTTGAATCCCTTGATCGGATTCATGCGTTCACCCTTGAACGCGACCGCGGACATGCTGAATGCCCAGCCGCCGATCAGCATGCTGCTGCCAAGTGCCGCAATCAGCAGAACAATAGCCAGCGGTACCAGGCCGGTCATTGCAATCCCGGCATAATTACCGAGCGCTACTGCCATGTATCCCGTGTCAAAGATATTCGCCCGCTCGATGACCAGTGCATCGGAGAAACCGCCGACGATCTTGCTCGCCATCGGTGCCGCCATGAACAGCAACGCAGACGAACCGGCCAGCATGACCCCGGTCATCGTCAGCTCGCGCGAACGCGGTACGTCACCTTTCTTGCGCGCGTCCTCGAGGCGCTTCGGTGTCGCTTGTTCGGTACGATCCTGTAGTTGCTCTTCAGCCATCTATGTTCTGCTTTCAGTTCAGCTGCCAAGCCAGCGAGGCAGCATCGTCAAAGTCTCTTCCAGAAAAAGGGATACGTTTTCCTGCAGGCTTTCCAGATTCAGAAAAATGACCACGAAGCCCAACAACATGGCAACCGGAAAGCCAACCGCGAATAGATTGAGGGTTGGAGCCGCCCGGCTCATCACCCCGAACGACAGGTTGACGACGATCAATGCAGTGATCGCCGGCAACGCGATCTTCACCGCGACGACGAAGACCTGCCCCGACCACTCCAGAAGCGCCGAGACTGCCGTCAGACTCGGACCGCCGCTGCCGGCCGGCAACAGCTGAAAACTGTCGGCGACCAGGCGAATCAGTGCCAGATGCCCATCCAGGGAAAGAAAAATCAGCATGCCAAGCATCAAGAAAAGTTGACCCAGGACAGGAATATTCACGCCCCGCGTGCGGTCCAGGAACACGGCGAAACCAAGACCCATGCTCATTGCTATGACCTGCCCGCCCAGGGTTATTGCGTCGAACACCAACTGAACGAGGAATCCCATCGCAATCCCAATGGCGATCTCCTGCACCGTCATGAGCATGCCCGCGAGACTCAGGAACTCCGTCGTCGGCATGGTCGGCAGCACCGGAGCCATCACGATCGTCAGTGCGACCGCAATCAGCAACCGAACCCGAACGGGAACGAAGGAACTGCCAATCAGCGGCATTACCATCACGAATGCCCCGATCCTTATGAAGGGCCAGAGGTATGTACCGACGATGGTCAGCAACTGCGCTGTTGAAATTTCCAGATTCACTTCTTGATCTCGTTATCATTTTTGCACCCACCTTGCATTTCAGATCTCAGGAAATCAGCGTCGGAATTTGCTCGATCAGCTGACGCGTATAGTTGACGATCACAGCCAGCATCCATGGCCCGGCGATAACCAGCGCCGCTACCATCACCAGCAGTTTCGGTATGAAGCTCATCGTCATCTCGTTGATCTGTGTTGCCGCCTGGAACATGCCAACCAGCAGGCCGACAGCCAGCGCCGACAGCAAAAGCGGCGCGGCGATCAGCATCGTGACCCACATGGCCTGCTGTCCGATGGTGATGACCAGTTCCGGTGACATACAGCCGTCCTAAAGATAAAAACTGGAAGCCAGCGTGCCGAGCACCAGCGCCCAGCCATCCACCAGCACGAAAAGCATGATCTTGAATGGCAGCGATATGAGCATGGGCGACAGCATCATCATGCCCATCGACATCAATACGCTGGATACGACCAGATCGATCACGAGAAACGGAATAAATACCAGGAAGCCGATCTGAAACGCCGTTTTGAGTTCGCTGACCATGAATCCCGGGATGATGATCGATATCGGCGCCTGTTCCGGCGTCTCTATATCCGTGCGTTGCGCAATTCCTGCGAAAAGTGCCAGGTCGCTTTCACGAGTCTGATCGAGCATGAAGCGCTTCAGCGGTTCGATGCCCTGCTCGAATGCCTGTTCCGCAGAGATGTTTCCGTCCATGTACGGTTTGGCGGCATCGTCGTAAATGCTGCTCAGGACCGGCGACATGATGAAGAACGTAAGAAACAGTGCGACACCCAGCAACACCTGGTTAGGCGGTGTCTGCGCAGTACCCAGCGCCTGCCTTAGAATCGACAGCACGATGATGATCCGGACAAAGGCACTGGTAGACAGTATCGCTGCAGGCAACAGCGTCAGCAGCGTCATCATTACCAGGATCTGGATACTCAGCGAAAACGATTGTCCGCCCGCCGCTTGCGTCGCAACCCCCAGGACCGATGGCTCCGATTGAGCGGCACCGAGCAACGGCAAAGCCAGTAGTAAGATCATCGACAATGCCCGCTTCATTTGCCGGATCCCCGCAGTACCGAACGGAAGCGCTCGGCAAAGCTGCTGCCTTCGACGGTTTGCGATTGGCCTGCGATACGATTTTCAAGGACATGCAGTGCCTGGATGTTGCTTGCCGTCATACCGAGCACCAGTTGAGTTCCACCGACGTCGACCACGAGAATTCTTTCTTTCGCACCCAGCGAACGCGATGCAACGACACTGATCGCATTGCCGCTGCTGCCGCGGAATCCCTGGGCTCGGGCGTATAGCCACCCGACCAGCAGGATTGCGCCGACGACGAGGATCAGGCTGGTTCCGAGACTCAGGATTTCCACCGCACCCACAGGTGGTTTCAGCGACATCGATTGTTCTTCGGCTGCAAAAAGCTCCGCAGGCAGGAACGTCAATCCGGCCAAGGTGCCGCCCAGACTGGCTTTGCAGAATAAGCTGAACTTTGCGATGCCGGTTTTCATACTCAGTTGATTTTCTCGATTCGTTCCGACGGACTGACGACGTCAGTGAGGCGCACACCGAATTTATCGTCGACCACAACGATCTCGCCGTGGGCGATCAGCGTTCCATTGACCAGCACATCCATTGGTTCGCCGGCATCCTGGTCGAGCGCGATAACCGAGCCTTCCACCAGCTTCACCAGGTCGCGAATCGTTATGTCGGTCGAGCCGACGCGCAGGCTGACATTGACCGGCACTTCGAGGACCAGATCCAGGTTGACGTCCGCACTCTTTCCGGGCGCGACGCCTTTGCCGGCTTTCAGTTCGTCCGGCGAATAGTTTCCTGCCGTTCTTGCCGCTCCCGGTTTCTGTGCACCGGCTTCAGTATTGGGTGTGTCGCTTGCCATTGTCCGAATTCCTTTGATTAGAAATTTCTTACCTGTGCGTCGCGCCGGCCTCGATCCAGCTGCCGGCTTCGATTGCGTTTCTGCCTGCGTGGACGCCGAACTGGCCGTGCATGACCGCCACATCTCTCGCATAAATAGTGGCCAAACGCGGGCTGTCGATGTCGATTACATCGCCAGGCTTCAGTTTGGCCAGGTTGCCGAGCGGCAGGCGCGCGTGCCCAACTGTGCCGCTCAGGCTGATGATCGCTTCCGGCAATCGCGATCGGATAGCGCGGTTCCAGCGAGCGTCTTCCGCTGCGTCGCGATCGCGTTTCTGCCCGTCGAAAACCGGCACCAGTGCCGACACCATCGAAACGGGCCACACAATGCTGAAGCTTCCTTTTCCACCGTCGAAGTCGATGTCGAAATTGCTTGCGATAACCGGATCGGTTTCGCCGATGTCAGTTACCAGTTCGATCCCGACCTCGAGTGACACGACTTCGGGAGCGAGTTCGATAATCGGTTCGAATACTTCCTGCACCATGGACAGGATCGCATTCGAGAACAGGCGGCAAACAGACAGCTCGCCCGCCGTTAATGACACGCCCGGCCTGGATGCCGGTTCGTTGCTATAACCGCCGAAAAATCCTTCCACCAGCTGGGCGATCGAATTCATGTCGGCAATGATCAGCCCCTGGCCGTCGAGTGGCTCGGCACGGAACATAGTGACAGCAGGCAGCGAGCCCGACGCAGCACAGCATTCGCTGAAAGGTCTCAGAGCGATATCGGACGCAGTGATTTTCACTTCACAATGCAGATTGGCGGCGGTGTGTCTGGCCAGCCGCTCGGCGAGGTGCTGATTCACGGTCTGCAGCCTGGGAAAACTGTTCGTGCGCAGTTGCGAGCGCCGCGGCACGGCGAACCGTTTGACATCCGCGTACTTTGGGCCGCCGGATGACTGCACTTCGATCGCGCCTGAAGACACGCCTTGCAGAAGCGCGTTCTTTTCATCGTCGGTTAGGACTTTTTCAGTCATGGCGGGTATCCGTCACTGGATGATCAGGCTGGTGAAATAGACCGCTTCGACGCCATTCTCGCCAATACGCTCTTTCATGATGCTCTGAATCTCGGCAAGGCCGTCGGCAAGCATCTGTTCCTTCCCTGCGCGAGTGGTCACTTTTTCGTAAACCGAGTTGCCGTACAGCAGGATCAGGTTGTTGCGAATGACCGGTGTGTGCTCGCGAACTGCATTGATGACGTTCTGGTCGCGTGCCATCACTTCCATGGTGATTTGCATGAAGTGCGTCGCACCGTTCATATCGTCAAAGTTGACCACCAACGGCGGGTGCAAACTGGTGTAAAGAGCTGGTTTGCTGGCTGCCGCGAGCGGCTGATCGCCCGCCGCCTCGTCCGGGGCGCCAGGCGACAGGAACATGAAGGCCAGGCCACCGGCGACCAGCAACAGCAATGCCATGCCACCGAATAACAGCTTCTTGCCGGGGCCGCCTTTGGCCTCCTCGACTACTGCTTCCGACTCGATATCTTCTTCAGCCATGACCTGCTCCAATGTGTACTGACATTGAATATGCAATCGGCATGCCACAATCTATTGAGAACATTTTTATTTTATTTATTAATAAGTTAGGATAGATTACCGTCGTCGACCGGCGTCAGAAATCCGGCGCCGGGACGCTACGGACCTGTGCTACGGAAGCCGGCGTCAATTTTCCGGCAGGGTAAGAACGTATCTCGAGGCCGGACGGCCGGCGCGTCCGTACGGCGCGTACCTTGCTTCAGGCGAAGGTGTCGACGAGTCCGGAAGGAGTCCTGGCGCTCGTTTCCCGGCTTGCCGATTGACTCGCTTCTACCGCCACGGCGTCCGCATCGACTGATTGCCGGCCGCTTCCTTCGTCGGCGAATCCTTCGCGACCCTGCTTTACGCCCTGCTCCGAAACGTTGGCCTGCCCCAGTGAAAGTCCCTGATCGGCGAACAGCTCGCGAAGTCGCGGCAATGCCTGCTCGATTGCTTCGCGAGTCAGTGCATGGTGGGCAGCGAAATTCACGTTGGTACCGCGTTCGTCGACGGTCAGCTGGATTCGAATCGGACCAAGCTCGGCGGGACTCAATCGGATCTCGGCACTGCGAACGTCCTTACCCGCCATGATCGTGACGCGCTCATTGAGTGCATCTCCCCAAGCCGGGTCCTGCACGGGGAGATCGATTCTCGGTACGCTGGAGCTCGCTGCCAATGTGGCCGTCGCTGGCTGCGACGACCTGGGCGGATGAAGATTGGCCAATGCCTCCATGCCGGGCGTCGCCGCCGGAATCGGTCCGGAAGATCTCCGGCCTTGCGGCTCAACGGCCTGCGAAGACACTGCAGCCGTCAGTACGGAGTCAGCCGGCGCGCCGGGGCCGGCTCTTGGCAACTCGATCACTGCTTTCACGGCTTCACCACGATTTCCGTACTGGCGGTGCACGCGATCGGTGCCGGCCGCCAACCGGGACAAAGCAAGTTCGGCGTCAGCATCGGGTGACGGCGGGGCAAGCGACTGGCTGTCGATATCGACTGCGCGAAACGTTGTGCCGGACAGCGTCAGTTTCTGGCGATTGGCGTCGATCAGATCCCGATTCGCCACCGGGTTGATCAGATCACTGGCCGGTGGCGCGGCTGTAACGGTTGCGGGAGGGGTCGCGGCAACCGCTGCCGGAAGCGAGCCCTTGAACAGCAGTTGACGAGCTTTGTCAGTCGAACCCGGCAGAAACGGTACAGGATCGGCAGCCTCGTTTTCGGCGCTGGCCGCCACTTGAGCAGAGGCCGGCAATATCGTCGGCGCTATCGATGCCGGCAACATGGCTGGCGACGTTACGCCCTGATTGTCGACAGAAAGCTGTAATGCCCAATCCGGCTCCGGCAGCTCTGCCTGCGGCAAGTGGTTGCCGTCGTCCGGCAATGCCTGTCCGCCCGTTGCGAGCAACGAAATGCCGGAATCACCGGACGGCTGCAATTCTGTGGACGTCACCCTGTGTCCCAATAATTCGGCGAATCCGCCGACCGGGCGAGCGGATTCCACCGGCAGCGCCGGTGCCGACACGAGTTCGCCGTGGAACGTAGACAGATCGGCGTTTAGCAGATTGATCGACAGCAGCATGTAGAACTGTTCCTTATATAGAGTGAGCGCGAAATTGAGTTAGTCCCTGTACTGGAAGAGCAAGATCCATGCCAGCGGCCAGATAATGTTTTCAGAGTTCGTCGTCGTACAGCGCTCCACCTTTCGGCAGATCGTCCAGCGCTTTTTGCAAAAGGCGCTCGCCATGAGCGCTTTCCGCCTTGCGATAGCGTTCAATTACGCGCTCGAGGGAATCGAGACGCTGCCGCTTCACCAGCCAGCGGCGTCGATGCGCATCGATGTTTTGCTCGCTGTTGACGATCAGTTGCTTCTGCGCATTTACCGCGTTATCCAGGCGATTGAGGAAATGCTGGTAGTCCTGCCAACGCAGGGCGCTGACCGATGCACCCGGCAGCGTTCGTTCCGCGTAACCACGCCGGTATTCGTTCAGCTCCTCGAGTCGGCTGATTTCGTCCTCCAGCGCCCGCTGCGCCTTGCCGAGTTCCATGCATTCGCGACGCTCTTCCGAGTCCGCGATCGAGACGACCTTTTGTATCCGATCGGAACGCTTGATCATGAAGCCGCCTCGCCTTTGGCTTTCTCATCGGTTTTTTCAAGCGACGTATTCAACAACTTGCGTAACTGCTGCAGGCTGGTTGCGGAGTCGACGCGTTCATCCTGTTGCTGTCTGAGGAATTCGAGAACAGCGGGCCAGCGAGAAATCGCGTCATCAACGCGTGGGTCCGAGCCGCGGCGATAAGCACCAACCGAAATCAGATCGCGGTGCTCCTGGTAAACGGAATACAGATGGCGAAACCGCGAGATGAGCTCCTGGTGTTCCCTGGTAGTAATCTGCGACATCGCACGACTGACTGAAGATTCGATATCGATAGCCGGGTAGATACCCGCATCGGCGAGCTGCCGCGACAACGTAATGTGCCCATCCAGAATTGCGCGCGCTGCATCGACGATCGGATCGTTCGGGTCGTCGCCCTCGGCCAGCACTGTATAGAATGCGGTCACCGATCCTTTGTCGCTGCTGCCGTTACCGGCACGCTCCACCAATTGCGGCAGTTTGGCGAACACCGACGGTGGATATCCCTTGGTTGCCGGCGGTTCGCCGATTGCCAGAGCAATTTCGCGCTGCGCCTGGGCAAAGCGTGTCAGCGAATCCATCAACAAAAGCACGTGCATGCCACGGTCGCGAAAATACTCGGCAATTGCAGCGGAGAGCCAGGCGCCGTGCATGCGCATCAGTGGCGTATCGTCGGCCGGTGTTGCTATGACCACAGCCTTCTTCATGCCTTCTTCGCCGAGCGACGTTTCAATGAATTCGCGGACTTCACGGCCACGCTCTCCGACCAGTCCGACGACAACGACATCCGCGTCCGTATTGCGGGTCATCATGCCGAGCAACATGCTCTTGCCGACACCACTGCCGGCGAAAAGTCCCATGCGCTGCCCGCGCCCGATACTCAGCAAGGCATTGATCGAACGAATGCCTACATCGAGTGTCTTGCGAATCGGCAGGCGCTGCAAAGGATTGATCGGCTGGCCGAACAGCGGCACGCGTTGCCGTCCTTCGAGCGCCTGGCCTTTGTCGAGCGGTTTGCCGCGACCGTCCAGGATTCGCCCAAGGAGATCGTCGCCGACCAGCACGTCCGGCACGCCGGCGACCGGTATTACTCTGGCGTTCGGCACGATGCCACGCATATCTCCCGCAGGCATCAGGTACAGTCTTTCTCCGGCAAAGCCGACCACTTCGGTTTCGATTCGCCGCCCGTCCTCGGCAATTACGTCACAACGTCCTCCGACAGCGGAGTGAACACCTTCTGCTTCCATCGCGAGTCCGACGGAACGTCGCAGGATGCCTTCGACTACAGGTACGGGCGGATCGTCGTACGCGCGATCGATATAAGCACCAAGGCGTAACGAGCGCTCAAGATTGCGGTTCGGATCGGGCCCGACGAATGCAGTTGCTGCGTCTTCCGTCATGCGTGCCGCTCGTCGCCCAGGATCGCGTTGATGGCGGCGTTAAGCCGTGTTTCGGTCTGTGCATCGATCCGGGAATTTTCGGTGGTCACCTTGCAACCGCCGCGACTGATCAGAGGATCCTCGACGATGACCCAGGCACGTTCGCCCTCGGCCGGCGACAGCGATTGTTGCACCAGTGCGGCATCCTCGGGATGCAGGCGCACCTGGACATTGCGACTGGCGATCGGCAGCAGTCGAATCGTTTCGCGAACCACGCCGATCACGTGACTCGGATCCAGTTTGATTTCGCGGCGAAACAGTTGCTTGACGATCGTCACAGACAGTTCGACCAGCTGCTTTTCGACCGATTCATCGAGCAGGTCGAAGGGTTTGGCCAGCGCCATTAGCAATTCGTCGTAACGCGCGGCGCGCCGTGCGAGTTCCTCCTCGCCAGCCTTGAGACCCTCGGCATGGCCCTGCTGAAACGCTTCGTCCCAGGCCTGCTTTTGCAATTCCTCGAGCCGACTCGCGGTCAGGTATCCCTGTCCGGACGAACCGTCGATCGCCGGTACGTCCCACTTGCGGGTCGCGGACGCCTGGCTTGCCTTTGAGTCAGACATACTTCTCGCCGCCCTGGCCCAGGTTGATGTCGCCGGAATCGGCGAGTCGCCGTGCGACTTCCAGGATCTGTTTCTGCGAATCCTCGACCTCGCTCAGGCGAATCGGACCGCGTGCTTCCATGTCTTCGCGGAGCAATGTGCCCGCGCGTTTGGACATGTTATTCAATATCTTGTCCCGAATCTGCGGATCGCAGCCTTTGAGCGCGACCACTAGCAGGTCGTTGGAGATTTCCCGGAGCAATGCCTGTATGCCACGGTCGTCGACTTTAAGCAAAGTGTCGAAGACGAACATCATTTCCTGGATGCTTAGCGACAACTCCTCATTCTTCGCCTTGATTTCCTCCAGTATGGCATCGCCTTTCGACGGCTCGAGGGAGTTGATGATGTTAGCTGCGACCTTGCTGCCACCGACTTTTTCCGTTCCGCTTCGCGATGTATTCGCCGACTTGTTTGCGATAAGGCTCTCGATCTCGGCGAGGGCGCTTTGTTGCACGTCGCTCAGTCGCGCGATCCGCATGATCACATCGGAACGCTGATCTTCGGGCAAGAGGTCGATGACCTGCGCGGCTTGATCGCTATCCAGATAAGCAATGATGATAGCGACGATCTGCGGATGCTCGCCTTCGATAATATCGGCGACTTCCCGCGAGCTCATCCACTTCAGCGCATCGAGACCCTTGGCGTCGTCGCCGGTGATGATCCTGTCGATGAACGCATTGGCTTTTGCTGCGCCGAAAGCGTTGCCCAGCACCTTTCGCACATAGTCTTCGGTGCCCATGCCGAACGGCGTCTGGTCTTCCAGATCCGTGATGAATACGTCGAGCACCTGGCCGGCCTGGTCTTTCGTGACACTCGCCAGGGTCGCCATCGCTGCACCCAGCTTTTGTACGTCTTTCGCGCCCATGTACTTCAGGACTTCGGCGGCCTCGCCTTCGCCGAGCGTCATCAGCAACAGCGCGGCGCGCTGCGTACCCGACAGATTTGCTTCAGCCATCGACGGTCACCCACTTCCGCACAACTGCTGCGACACGCGCCGGGTCATGACCGGCCATGTTTTTCGCCGCAGCGACTTTTTCGTCGTAATTCGGCGCCGGTATGGACAGGTTGCCGCCCGCCGCAGCACCGCGACTGAGCATGCCGCCACCGGCTGCGATGTATTCACCCGTCAGCGCCGGACCGCCGGCAACGAGGCTGCGCAGCATTGGCCTCACGAGACCGAAAGCAAGAATCAGCACCAATACCGCTCCGAGCACCTGCTTCAGGGTGTCGCGGAGGACCGGCTTCTCCCAGAATTTCGGTTCGTCCATCGCGATAGGCTCCGGCAGATCACGAAACGCGGCGTTCATGACGACGACCGTATCGCCACGCGCCGCATCGAATCCCACGGCTTCCTTGATCAGTGTCGTGTACCGCTCGACATCGCTTTCTGTCAGCGTTTCGGTTCCTGCACCGTCCGAGGGGCTATCATCGACCAGGACTGCAACGGACAGGCGGCGAATGGTGCCCGGCTGCGGCCGCACATGACTGACGGTACGGTCGACCTCGAAATTGCGCATGCTGCTGCTGGTCTTGTTCACCGGCTCGCCGACCGCGGTCGCCAACGTCGAATCGGCGCCCGCGTCACCGGTCGCTTCGGGGGGTTGATTGCTCAGCGCACCCGGAACCCCTCCACTCAGCGCGCTGGCACCGCGATTCTCCGACTGGCTGATCTGCTCGCTGATCATCGCGGTTCGTGCCGGATCGAAGGACTCGCGAGTTTCTTCCGTGATCGTGAAGTCAAGATTGGCCACCACCTGGGCACGGACCCGCCCCGGACCCACGAGCGGCGTCAACAGTTCCTCGATGCGGCGCCTGTAGGTTTCCTCGAGTTGCCGCGCGTGTCGAAACTGGTTGGACGCCTGCGCGCCCGGCATCTGGTCGCCGGCGCTGGAAAGCAGTCTTCCGTTCTGATCGATCAGCGTCACGTTGCCCGCCGTCAGATTCGGAATGCTGGACGCTACCAGATGCACGATGGACGAGGCCTGATCGGGCTCCAGCTCGCGGCCGCGGTACAACTGCAGCAGCACGGATGCACTGGCCCCTTTCTGCTCGCGCATGAAAGCGGATTGTTTCGGCATCGCAAGATGCACACGCGCGTCGCTGACTGCGCCGAGGTGCGAGATCGTTCGGGCCAACTCTGCCTCGAGCGCATGCTGATAGCGCGCGCCCTCCATGAACTGCGAAACGCCGAAACTCGACTGCTCCTGGATCATATCCATTCCGGCAGAACCCTGCGGCAGCCCCTGCGATGCGAGTTCGAGCCGCGCGTCGTGCAATCTCGACTCAGCTACCAGTACAACGCCAGATTCGGTGTCGAGTTTGAAGTCGATGCCGGCCGCGCGCAGCGATTCGGCAACTTGCGCTGCATTGGCGTTGTCGAGATCGCTGTACAACTTCGTGTAAGCCGGGGTCTGGGACCACAGCACGACCGCGAAACCGGCGGCGACGGCAGCAGCCACACCTACCAGCAACAGGACCTGGTGCACGGCGGGAATGCGCAATACACCTCCCAGGCTGATCTGGCTGGCTGGAAGTGCGTGTGATTCGATAACAGCTTTCTTTTCCATGGTCTGAGTGAGTCCTCAAGTTCCTGGCTAAATCCGCTTAAACGGGCATGTTCATGATTTCTTCGTACGCGTTGACCAGTTTGTTTCGCACCTCGGTCATGGCACGAAAAGACAGGTCCGCTTTCTGCGATGCGATCATCACTTCGGCGAGACTCGTGTCGCTGCTGTTATGTTCGAACGCGATTTTCAGCTCACGGGATGCCTGCTGTGTTTCGTTGACCGCGGCAATGCTGTTCTTCAGCAAGCTGCCGAAACTCGAAGCCGATGTGTCCGCTACCGGCGTCGGAACCTGCGCCTGCAGGCCCGCACCGAGAGTGCGTATCTGGCTGAGCAATTGGCTGGTGTTGATTTCGTTCATCGCACTGTTCCTCGTGCTGATTGTTGACTGGATGTGTTCCGCGTTTCATCGCCGGGTTCGCCCGGAATGGCCACACCATCCTCGCGCATGCGGGCAAGCTTGTAGCGCAAGGTGCGCGGACTGATGCCGAGCTTTTCGGAAACGTCGCCGCGATTGCCTCCGGCTTCGCGCAGCGCATCGACAATGATCTGCCACTCGCGTTGTTTGAGATCGTCCTGCAATGCGCCGGCGGCGCTTTGGACGACACTGAGCGGGTTCTTGAGCGGGTTCCCGACAGGATCCTCGAAAACCAGGTCTGCGGCCGTTATCGTGTTTCCCTGCAGCAGGATCAGGCTGCGTTGAACGACGTTCTCCAGCTCTCGGACATTGCCCGGCCAGTCATGCTGCAACAGGCGCTGTTGGACGCACTCCGAAAGCACCGGCAGCGGCCGGCCGCCACTGGCATGTTTTCGAATCGCAAGCAATGCGAGCGGCAGGATGTCGCCGCGACGTTGTCGCAGCGGCGGAATGTGCAACGGGAAGACGTTCAGCCGGTAATACAGGTCCTCGCGAAACAAACCGTCCGCGACATGCTGCCGCAGGTCACGGTTCGTGGTTGCAAGTATCCGCAGGTCGAGCTCGATCAGGTTCTTGCTGCCGAGCCTCTCGACTTCTTTCTCCTGGATCACGCGCAGTATTTTGGCCTGCAATCCCAGGTCCATTTCGGAGATTTCATCCAGTAGCAGAGTGCCGCCCTGCGCCTGCTCGAATTTTCCGGGCATTGCCGCGGTCGCACCGGTGAATGCGCCTTTCTCGTAACCGAACAGAACCGCTTCGAGCATCTGCTCGGGAATCGCCGCACAGTTGATCGCGACGAAAGGATTTGCGCTGCGCGTTGAATTTCGATGAATGTACCTGGCGAAAATTTCCTTGCCGCAACCGCTTTCACCGGTGATCGTCACCGTGGCATTGGTTGCTGCAACGCGGCCGGCGACACGCAGCAGCTCCATCGTTTTCTGGTCAGCTGCGATCGGTTGGCCGCTGGCCGGAACGACGCTCAAGTAGCGGTCGACGACACGCTGCAGGTCGTCGGCAGCGAATGGCTTGACGAGGTAATCGGACGCGCCGTTACGCATCGAATCGACGGCGTTCTCAATCGTACCGTGGGCCGTCATCAGTACCGCAGGTAAGGCAGGATGATCCTTACGAATCTGGCCGAGCAGCTCGTGGCCATCCATCGGCTCCATCTGCAAGTCGCTGACGACAAGCCCGATCGATTCACGATTCATGATGCCCAGTGCTTCCGCGCCGCTGCCGGCCGCGAAAACAGGATGCTCGCCGGTACGCAGTGTGTCGAGCAGTGCCTCGCGAAGCACCGGATCGTCTTCAACGATTAGAACTGCCGGCGAAGTCATGTGCTTTCTCCGGTGGCCGGCAGGCAAAGTGCGAAAGTCGTGCCGCCGGCGCGGCTGTCGACCAGCACTTCGCCGCAGTGTGCCTCCGCAACAGCACGAACAACGGCGAGGCCCAGGCCTGTGCCTTGCGGTCGGGTCGTGTAAAACGCTTCGAAAAGATGTGGTCGAACGTCATCGGCGATGCCGTGCCCGTTGTCGCTTACCGTCAGGCAGATCCTGCCATTGATTTTTTCGGCTCCCAGCTCGACGCGCGGCGAATCGCCGCAAGCCTGCAGTGCATTGCTGACGAGATTGACCAGCGCGCCCTTCACAGCGTCGCGATTCGCGTCGACATTCAGATACCTGTCAGGCTGCAGCACATGCAGCGTCGATGCGCCCTGCTGCGGCGCGAATGACTCGACCACGTCCTGCAACAGTTGCGACACGGAGATCGTGTCGTTCAGGCGTCGCGCACCGCCGGCAAATCGCAACATGTCTTCAACCATGCGGCCGAGTTCCTGCAGGCTATCGGTAATTTTTGTGGAGAGTTTGTCGCGAGGCATTGACTCACCGGCTATTTGCGACGCATAGAGCATCGCCGACGACAGCGGCGTGCGGATCTGGTGTGCCAGCGAGGCCGTCATCTCGCCGATGCAGGACAGGCGCTCCCGCCTTTGCAGCAACTCCGCCATGTGGCGACTTTCGCTGACATCGGCAAGCAGCAGAATTTCGCCGGGCTCGCTGACCAGCCGTCTACGCGACAGGCTCAGCCAGCGGCCGTCGCGGAGACGCAGTTCGCCGTTTGCGCTTTCTCCGCCGCGAAACTCGCGCTGCACGATTTCCGACCATGGACAGCCATGCAATGGCCGGTTCAACAGTTCCGTCGCCCTGCCATTGCTTTGCTGGATGATGCCGTCACCGTCGAGAACGATGACCGCACCGGGCAGTGCCTCCAGCAACCTGGCAAGACGGCTGCCGAGACGCTCGTTTTCCAGCAACTCGCGATGCCGCGCATCGTGTGCCGCACGCAGCTGCTTCGTCAAATACTCGACTTTGCCTTGCAGCTCACGATAAGACGCTTCCAGCACGCTCGACTGCTGATTGAAAGCGTCGAACGCCTGTCGCAAGGATTCCTGATTAAGGGCTGTTGCCGCCAAGTGTCATCTCCGCAAGTTTTCGTGGCTCACGGCAATGTCAAAGCAAGAGTCGTGCCACAGTAAGTTTTTGTTTAAAAACAAATACTTAATCAGATCGATTTGCGGCTATCGGCGTCAAATTTCTGACACCGGCACGAATTGCCGTCAGACCGGCGATCATTTGCCGCCGGATCCGGTACCGGACGTTCGGGTGCTAACATTGACGGTTATATAGGCAACCGCCTTTTCATGCGCGGTGCGAAGGCAACGCTGTCCTGCCAGACCGACACGATCGTGAATGCTCGATCCCGACTGTCGGTAGTCGGCCCTTTGACAATAGATGAATACGAACAATGAGTCGATTACAGCTTTACAACGGCTGAGGAACCCGAGCGAACTCAACTTGTGTACAAGCAAGTCTCAGATTTTGTTCGAGACAACATTGGCGAGAATGACGCGATTTATGACGTTTCGTTTCAAACTGATCCGTCTGGGGACCACTCTTAGGGTTTCAGTGACTACGTCGTGGCAAGAGCTGAATGCGTTGTTCACGTTAGCGAGATGTCGTACCTGAATTGACGATCCTCGCCGGCTGCTCTTGATTGATCTCTGTCGGTTTTCCATTAGCCGGTCGAACGTCCGCTATTGCTGACAGCGGCACCGCGCCGCCTCCTCGAGCTGGAACAGATGCCACACCGCCAGGTCCCAGTCTATCTTATCGCCGGCGGTCCAGTGCGGAATGCAGCTTCGCTCGTCGATGTCGGGATCGTAGAGCAGCGATTCGATCCATTGACTGATGTCGGGGTTGTGATTGGCTAGTTCGGGCGAGCAGGACAGCCGCTGGTTCTGTGGCCCCGTGAAGATGAAAGCTCCGTCATCGCGGCGTTCACAGGAAAATCCGCCTTCGTGCATCAGCCGGTGATGGTGTCGGCACAGCTGCACAAGATTGTCGAGGCTGGTTTCACCGCCATCGGCCCAGTGTTTGACGTGGTGGCCGTCGATAAACGAGGTGTTGGTACAGCCCGGGAAGCGGCAACCGTCGTCCCGCACGCGCAAGGCACGGCGCAATGCCGGCGGAATGGCCCGGGATTTTCTCCCAATGGACAAAGGCTGACCTTCTTTGTCTTCGATGAGCTTCAATATGGAGCTGTCGCAGGCGATACGCCGGGAAGTTTCGGCGGCGAGGTGCGGGCCGTCTTCAATATAGGAGGTATCGGCACTCAGCTCCGTGGAAGTTACCGCGGTAACGTCGTCCTGCAATGTTTCCGCGGTAACGTGCACCATCACCTGGTAACGGTCGCCAGTGGAGCCGGTGCCCGGCTCGGAGTTCAGGTAGCTCTCCGCCATCTCGGCCAGCGCATCGGCGCGCCGGGCATGAAACGGTTCGCGTTGCCCGGACGTTACCGCGGTAACGTCGGCCTTTGAGGATTCGGCCTCCAGGGCGGCCGACAGGGAACCGCCGTTCCGCTCCATCGCCAGCTCAAGGGCTTTCATGATCAGGGCGCCTTGCTCGGCCGGCAGCCTTCCCTTGATCACCATCGATCCGTCGTCGTCAAAATAGCAGCGGACGCCGCGATTGGCGTGCTGTCGGTTGGCATTGTCCGTGTCCTGCAGGCGTTTGCAGCGACGGTATTGCGACACCAGCTTCTCGACGTGATGCGCGGTACCATGCCGGGCGATCATCATCAGATACTCTTCGTTGCTCTGGTCCGCCACCCGCGTCATTGCGCGAACTTTAGAGTAACTCAGCTCACCCCGGCTGAAGGCTTTGCTGATCAGGGGCAGGTCCTTTAACGCCGTCGCTACCCGCACTTTCTCTCGTGCCGCGTTCATGCCGATGCCACATTGCATATTCAGCCAATGGGCACAGGAACACAGGCCCGGCAGGCCCCAGTAATTCTTCTCGTCGAACTCGGCAATGAGGGTCAGCAATCGATAGGTCGCGGCGTGGATGCAGGCACAGAGATGGGTGATTTCATCGCCCAGCCGGCAGCCCTCGCTGTAGGTCGGATGAGGTGCGGCAAGGGCACCGGAAGGAGCCTGAGACATGGCATTCTCCGCTGGAACAGAAGCTGGTTATTTATACAGTAACCTACTCCTAAATAACTGATAAATCAATAGAATATTATCTTAACTTCCGGCTCGAAGCGGAGACTGGATGGCTGGCTGAAACGGACCCGCGATGGCCGCCGCAAACTCTATCAAGCCATCGACTTGGGCATCGCGTAAGATTTCACCACCCTGACATAAATGACTCGTTTTGAAATCTGTAGAGAAAGCGATCTGGTACATCGAGAGCCATTTCTGCCAGCCGATCACCCTCGACGATCTGGTGCAGGTTGCGGGCATTTCCCGGTATCACCTCAGCCGGCTGTTCTCCTACACGATGGGAATGCCCATCACTCGCTATCTCCGAGACAGGCGGTTATCTCAGGCCGCGGATGAACTGGCAAACGGCAAGAGTGACATTCTCGACTTGGCACTTTCTTTTACAACCTGGACAACGAGGATAATTTCGAGTACCTGTGCGCCGTTGAGGTGTCGAATTTCGATGGATTGCCAGCCACGTTAGCACGCTTGCGTTTGCCCGAATCACGGTATGCGGTGTTTCAGCACGACAAGCACGTCTCCGAGATTCAGGCGACATGCAAAGCCATTTGGAGTGAGTGGCTTCCGAATTCCGGTCACGAGCCTGCAGACTCGCCGTTCTTTGAACGGTACTCAGAGTCATTCGATCCTGCGACGGGAGACGGTGGGCTGGAGATATGGCTGCCAATCGAGTAATCGATATTCGCATCGGCAGGTCGATGCAAAACGCCTAGTGAATTTCGTAGCGGGCCAGTTTCTCAACCAGCGTCGTGCGCCGCATTTTCAGCAATCTTGCGGCTTTCGCCGTGACGCCGCCCGAGGCGTCCATCGCCTGCCGGATCAGGTCCCGCTCAACGGCCTGCAGGTGTGCTTTCAGGTCGACGCTGGACAGTGCCATATCACCGATCGCAGCGACACTATCGGCAGTGTCCGGCACGTGGTTGGCCGCATCGCGATACTTCTCCGGCAAGTCTTCGAGTTCGATGACTCCGGTCGGCTTGAGGATGGCCAGCCGCTCGACCAGGTTCGACAGCTCGCGGATATTGCCGGGCCACGAATAACCGGCGAGTGCGTTCAATGCCTGTGCGCTGACACGCAAGGTCGCGTCACTGTGCTGCTGGTGCTGCTGCAGCAATTCCGTCAGCAACTGCGGCAGGTCCGATGCCCGCTTGCAAAGCGGCGGCATCTCGATCGGGAAAACATTCAGACGATAAAAGAGGTCCTCGCGAAACTCGCCGGTCTTAACGGCTTCCGGCAGGTTGCGATGCGTGGCGGCGACGATGCGAACATTGCATTTTTGCGTTGTATTGCTGCCAACTTTCTCGAACGCTCGCTCCTGCAGGACGCGCAACAGTTTCACCTGCATCGGCAGGCTCATGTCGCCAATCTCGTCGAGAAAAAGCGTGCCGCCCTCGGCCAGTTCGAATCGACCGGTTCTCGCGGCGATGGCGCCGGTAAATGCGCCCTTTTCATGCCCGAAAAGTTCGCTCTCGAGAAGTTCGGCCGGGATAGCGCCACAGTTTATGGGCACGAAAGGTTTGTCGGCGCGGTCCGACAATTCGTGCAGAGTCCTGGCGACCAGTTCCTTGCCGGTGCCGGACTCGCCGGTGATCAGTACATTGGTATCGAAATCGGCAACCTGTTCAATCAGTTCACGAACCTCGCGAATGGAGGGGGAGCTGCCGGTAAGGCGTTGCCGCCTTTCGCTGCCTTCGTAGCGCTCGGCCCGTCGCAATAACTGCTGCAACTGCGTTTTTCGCAGCGGCAGGTCGAGCTTCCACGCCGGGTGGCTGCCCAGCGCGGAATTCGGGTCAACGGCGGGCAGCTCACCGCTGGTTAACAGGAACGGCAAGTCCGGTTTCATTTCCGCAATGGCGCGCAGAAACTGCCCACTGTCGTCGTCGGGTGAAATGTCACCCAGCATCAAGGCAATGCCGGGTTGCGTGGCGATCGAATCGACCGATACGTCTTCGCCGGCCATGACCGGGTCGTAGTTCAGGAATCGCAGCCGATGGCAGAGTGCCGCCGCTCGGCCCGGATCGGAATCCAGAACGAGTACCTTTGCCTGCGTCTGTGCTGCTTTCACCATGTTCACGACCTTCATTGGCGTTATGTAAAGGCGAACTCAATGGAAGCTAGCTTAGCGACTGCGGCCGGTCGCCATTGTGACCTGACTCACAAATATCAATGTCTTACGTAAAAACTGCGATTTCTGGTCATTCGGGGACAGTTGTCGTATCGGCGCACTCGCAGAATACGAATCTCCCGATACCTTGACTGTCCCCCGTCCCCTAGCGCATTGCGCCGGCAGCCTGGTAGGACGCGGCCGCCTTGCGGCCCTGGCGAATCGATACCAGCTTTTCGCAGATCTCGTTGCGCGCATAGTTTGCCGACTGACGAATCTTGTCGACGCTGCGATTCGCTTCAAGCAGCAGCTCGCGGCGACCGGCAGGCGGCAATTGTTCCAGCAGCCCCTGCAGTTTGCCAACCGTGGCCTGTACGCGCTGCCAGTCGCCCGCTTCGGCGAATTCCTGCAGGCTCGTCAACAATTCCCGGACCTGGTCGCCGGGATTTCGCTTCTCATGAAGATCCGATGCTGTTGCTACCATGTTCCTTCTCCGATTCAATTGGGCGCGGCGTTCGCGGCGGCCTTTGCGACCTCCGGCCCGATGGCATCCCATGCTTCCTTCATTTCCCGCATCAGTCCGGCCACCTCGTTCAGTATGTCCGGCTGGTTGTTCAGATTGGCCTCGAGCAAACGCCTGGCCATGTAATCGTAGAGTGCGTCGAAGTTACCGGACAGGCGTGAGTTCGGTTTGTGATTCAGGCTGGCCTGAAGTCCGTTGATGATGCTGATCGCATCGCCGATGTGAATGCCCTTCTCCGCAACGGCATTGCGTTCCATGTAGCCTCGCGCGATTCCAATCTTGGTTACGGCACGTTCCATCATCAGCTGAATCAAACGATGCGGCGAGGCCGTTTCGACCTCGTGCCGGACACTCATTTGCTGGTACTGCTTCGATGCGGTATTCCCGCCGGACTTATACATTCGGTTCGCCTTCGATCATTGCCTGTTGTTCGGATTGCTTATTCCCGGAAGATTGTTCAGTTGCTGAGCCAGGAAATTGCTGGTCGACGAAAGTTGTCCCAGCAAGGAGTCCAGCGCGTTGAACTGTCTCAGAAGTCGTGTCTCCAGTGAGGAGAGTCTCTGGTTCAGGGTATCCCGCTGGTCGTTATAGCCTTCGATATCCCTGCTGAGGCCCTTGCTTCGCGTTTCGATAATGCCGTCCGAGTCGAGGTAGTTGTCGACCAGGTCGAAAAGTCGCACTGCGAAGCCGTCCGAGTTCGCAAACAATTGGCCGAACTTGGAAAAATCGCCGGCAAGCGTGGAACTCAGCTTGTCGTCTTTTATTTCCAGCTTCCCGTCCAGCTGTACCTGGATACCGACTTCGCTGAGCATCTTGAACGGTGCGTCGATATCGACCACCGCCGTGCTGAGCTCGCGACGAATTCGCGCCCGTATGCCCCGGACAGTCGCATCGCCAAGCAGCGGTGCCGCAAGATCCGATTCGGCATCGTAATTGGTCAGCTTGTCGAAGATCTCGACCAACTTGTTGTAGCTCTCGACGAAATCCTGAACGGTTTTTCTCGCCGCGGCTTCGTCGTTCTCCACGAGTAGTTCGGCCGTCTGCCCTGGCGCAGCCGATTCGAGATTGATCGTGACGCCCTCGACCGCTCCGGTCACGACGTTGTTGTCGCTGGTCACGTCGAATCCGTCGATACGAATCAAAGCGTCCTGTGCGGCAACCGTCTGCGTCAGTGCGTTGAGTCCGTTGCCGGGATCGTATTCGAGCGCCGCCAGGCCGCCGTCTCCGCCGCTCTGAGTAATGGTCATCGCCTGATCAACACCAGTGCTTTCACCGGACAAGATCAGGTAGCTGCCGGCACTGGCATTGACGATCGTCGCCGCTACGCCTTTGTTGTCCAGGGCGTCGTTAATCGCGTTGCGTATGCCGCTGAGCGTATTGTTCTCGTCAGTCACTTCGATGCTGAAGCTTTCCGCGCCAATGGCGATATTCAGCGTACCGGTGCCGACGACCGCATCCGAACCTGTGAAAACGCCGGAAGTCAGTTTCTGAGCCTGTGCAAGCTGCACGACTTCTACAGAATATTTGCTGGGTAACGCCGAACCTTCCACGGTTGCCGTGAACAGGTCTTCGTTTCCCGATTGCGCATTGCGTACGAGAAAACTGCTGAGGTTCTTCATAACCGCCAGCTTGTCCCGAAAATCAGACATCGTGGCTTTAAGACTGCCGAAGGCAGACAATTTCGCCTGTGTGCGCGCCTCCTGCTGGCCGATCCTTAACTGCACTGGCTGACCCTCCGCCGCGACCAGTTGTTGCACGATTCCGGCAATATCCAGCCCGGATCCAATACCTGAAGAAATAATGCTGGCCATTCCTGTCTCTCAGTTACTCATCTGCTGATGTCTGTCAATCTGAGCTACAAGTTTCGTGCCATGTAATTCACCACGGCGACTGCCTTTTAGGCCCAGTTTCCTATACCAGCTCGTCGTAGAGCCGCACGTTGGTTACGGTGCCGCCCTGCATCGTCGCTGCAATCTTTTCGCCAGGAATCTGCCGGATTATTTCGCCGGTCTCACGATCCAGCACCTGGATCACCGAACGACCGCTTTCCATGTCAACCTGAAACCGTAGATCGCGACCGATACTTCGGCTGGCCATATTGAGCTGCTTTGCCAGCAGTTCGAGGTTGGGTTTCTGTTCCGGTTTCCGTTCCGGCAATTCATTGCCGGGCACAGGCCTCGTCTTGCCACCGGTGTTTGGCAACAGATCGTGCACCCGGTCCTTCAATACCGCGAAAGTACCGGTGCCGGAGTTGATCGATTTCACTGCTTGCTCCGACATATCGCTTTCCCTCCGCTCCGACAGGGGCCGCATCCATGCCGCCCCTGTTTCGGTGCTTACTGCTATTGCGTCAAACTACGCTTACTGCAGCAGACTCAAAGCGAGCTGCGGCTGGGCATTTGCCTGCGCCAGTACCGAAACACCGGCCTGTTGCAGAATTTGTGCCTTCGTCAGCGCTGCAGTTTCTGCGGCAAAGTCAGCATCCTGAATCCGGCCGCGTGCCGCTGACAGGTTTTCGCCGACAGTCTGCAGGTTGATGATGGTCGACTCGAAACGGTTCTGGATGGCGCCGAGGTTACCGCGCAGTCCATTCACCGCTGTCAGGGCCGAGTCGATCCGGGCAATTGCAAAGTTCGCATTTGCCACGGTGTCAACGCCGACGCCGGACAGTGTCGTGGTCGCGTCAACGGCTTCAGCCGCCGTGGTGATTGCACCAAGGCCGGTCGAAGCAGTTCCACCCAGCGCTTCGGTTATGGTCAGGCCTTCCACATCCGACAGGATCTGGATCTCGCCGTTACCACTGACGAAAGCACTGACGCCGCCGATGTTGGCGCCATTGATGGAGTCAGCCACCTGCTGCAGAGTCGAACCTGCGGCAATGTCGACGTCAACGGCCGTACCGCCCGCTGGTGTAATCGTCAAAACCGCCGTTTCTGTAACAGCGTCGGCCGGATCCATCGTGAAGCCCGAACCTTCGTCTGTGATGACCGAACCGATGGCAGAAGCCGTGACGTCCGTGGTCAGGCTGACCGAGATGGTCTCGCCGACGTTGGCGCCGACCTGGAAGGTCGCCGTACCGAAAGAGCCGTCGAGAACCTTGACGCCGTTGAAATTGGTCTGTTTCGCGATGCGATCGACCTCGGCGATACGCTCCAGAACCTCGGCGTTCAGTGCTGCACGATCCGACGCCGAGTTGGTGGCGTTGGACGACTGAACAGCCAACTCGCGAATACGCTGCAGGTTGTTGGTCAGCTCGCCGAGCGCGCTTTCCGCGGTCTGCGACAGTGAGATGCCATCGCTGGCATTTCGTACCGCCTGGTCCAGACCACGAATCTGCGTGGTGAAGCGCTCGGAGATGGCGAGACCTGCCGCATCGTCCTTGGCGCTGTTGATTCGCAAGCCTGTAGACAGTCTTTCAAGCGACTGATTTAGCAAACCTTGCGAACGATTCAAATTACGTTGCGCATTGAGCGAAGCAACGTTGGTATTAATCGTCTGTGCCATTTCAAAAACTCCTAGTCAGAAAAATAACCCGGTCTGCTTATGCCGCCGGAAGTCATTGTCTGGGGTCGCGATATCCATTCAAGACCACCGTACAGTGAGGTTATCGGTTCGGTTCTGAAAAGCTTGAGGAAATTACCGTCAATTTATCGACGGAAGCCCGCGCCGTGCCCGGCGGGAAAACGACAAACTTTAGGAGTTACTGTATAAAGTGTGACGTGGCGCACGAAGATCGTGCGAAAAAAAACTAGAAGTAGTTGAACAGGGAAAGCTGCTGCGTCCGGATGAAGGACTGCTGCGCGGCCTCCAGCGTGGTCATTTGCAGGCTGAGCCGGGACAAGGCTTCCGCATAGTCGAGATCCTCGAGCTGGGCAAGGGTATCCTGCACTGTCAGCGCGAACGCGCTGTTGCTGTCGCCCTGGCTTTCGATAGCAGAAAGTCTCGATCCGACCTGGGTCCGGACATCGAGGATCTTGCCCAAAGCCTGGTCAAGACCCAGGATGCTGCCGTTGACCCCATTGTTCAGCGCCGCACGCGATGCATCGCCATTGACCGGCGCATCAACGGTATCGGCCAGTTGGCGAATCGTGCTGAACACATCCTGGAAACGGCTGGGCGCGACCACGAATTCGTCTCCCGCGGCCGGTTGCCCGTTCATCGAAAACTCGATGCCGCGAAATGCGACCGAGTTTCCGCTCTGGTAAGTGCCGCTTGAAACGACTGCCAATGACGAGTCCAGCACTTCGTAGTTCTGCGGGTCGATGAAGCGCAGTGTATAAGTGTCCTGGTCGTACAGGGTCGGATCGATCAGACTGCCGGCCCCGGCGACGACAGAGCCGCTGTTTACCGGTCCCGGCGTGGTCGAAAAGATGCCATTTCCGTTGCGGATCCTGAAAAACACTTCGGCACCGGAGTTGCCGTCCGGAATGCGGCGGTTCTCGCCGATCTCGATCAGGCGGACGCCCTGATCCCCGTTGTACATGAAATTCTGGCCGCTGCGTGTCACCGGCGTGGTGCCATCGAGATTGCCGGAGAACAAATACCGGCCGTTGCCGTCCTGCTGGTTGGCCAGCTGCACCAGCTGGTCGAGCTGCTGGCGCATTTCGATGGCTATCAGGCTGCGAGTCTCATCGCTCTGTGTCGCATTGTTCGCTTGCAGGGCCAACTCGCGCACGCGTTGCAATACGTTATTGACGCTGCCCAACGCCACTTCCTCGTCGCTGAGCCGGTTCCTCGCAATGTTGCTGTTCCGGTCGAACTGTCCGAGCCGGGCCAGCGCTTCGCGCAGGTCGAGCGCACGCGAGGCGGCAATCGGATCCTCTGATGGCACAAGGATTCGCCGGCCGGTCGAGATCTGCCGCTGGGTATGGTCCAGGGCTGCCTGAAGCTGCTGCATCATACTCAAGCCCTGCTGGTAGGAACCGAATGTCGAAACTCGCATGCTTGTCTCCGATTAACGGCGGGTCGCGTTCAACAGGGCGTCGAACAGCGTGCTGGCTACGCTTACTACCTGGGCTGCCGCCTGGTAAGCCTGCTGAAAACGGATCAGGTTCGCCGCTTCTTCATCGAGGTTGACACCGGACTTTGCCAGTTGGGCACTCTCGACATTGGCCAGCACGACATTCTGTGCATCGTAATTTGCCTGCACCTGGCGGGTTGTTCCACCAACGCCGGCAACCAGCTGCGAATAGTTCGAACTGATGCTGACCGTGCCGCCGTCGAGCAGGCCTGCGGATTGCACATCGGCCAGCAAAAGCCCGTTGCTGTTGTCACCGACAGCACCGAAGTTCGGTTCCAAGGTGAACTGGTCGCCGCTTTGCGGGGTTCCGCTGACGGTGAACTCCGAGCCGTTGATCAAAATCGGAGCACCATCGGTGTAAGCAAAGGAACCTGCGCCGTTGATGCTGTAGGTGTTGGGTCCGGTAAACTGAACCACCGCGCTGGTCAGCAACGCCGGATCGTTTCGGTCGACCACGGTCGCGGGACTGATCGATGCGTCGCCGATGTTTCCGATGGACGCGCTGGTCCGCGTTGGCGCCGCCATAGCGATAGCCTGCGGATCCGAGATAAGTGTATTGATCGATCCCGCGGCGTTGACCGCGCCGCGAATCATCATGCGATCGCCGGCGGCCGCCGAACCTCCGACTGTCATACTCATTCCGCCGGCGACAAAGGGATCGGCAAGGGTTCCACTGCCACTCATTGCGACGGGCTGTCCGTTCGACGCACGGGTAAGCGAATACGCCGCGCCATCGAACTGCAGGATGTAGTCCTCACCGGTGAACGTCGACAGATCCGAAACTGTTGCAGAAACCGTGCCACTGCCGGTGTTTGATGCCGAATGCAGAATATCCGGAGAATCGATGCCGAAGAAGTCGCCGCCGAGCGCGCCGCGCAGATCCATACCGGAGCGATGTTGCTCATTGAAACTGTGTACGAATGCAACTGCCGTTTGTCCCAGCGATTGCCGCGACGGATCGAGCATCTGGCGACGAAAGTCCAGCAGGCCTCCCAGTGTGCCGCCCGTCAGGTTGCTGTCGAGCTGGATGTTTCCCGAGCTGCCCTGGTAGGTCACTTCGAGTCGGGTGGGATCGAATTCGCTGCCGCGGACGGCCAGCTGCTTTGCAGACGTTCCTATAACAAGCGTCTGCCCGGAACCTATGAACACGCTGAGCGTGCCATCGTCCTGCAACGCCGTCGAAACTGAAACCTGCGCAGCCAGGTCCCGCACCAGCACATCGCGACGATCCAGCAGGTCATTCGCCGGTTGCCCGCTGATGCCGCTGGCCCGGGCGATCTGGTCGTTGACCTCGGCGATTGATGACGCCAGTCGATTGATGTCGGCAACGGCAAGTGAAATCCGCTGGTTGACTTCCTTTTCCGTCTCGGCGAGGCGTTGATCCAATGAGTGGAAACGCTGTGCGACACCGTTGGCATCGGCAAGCAGCGCCTGGCGTGCGGGAGTCGACGACGGATCGTTCGCTACATCCTGCAACGCGCCAAAGAACGACTGCAAGCCTGTGCTCAGGCCGGTGTTCGGGTCGGCGAGCATCGTGTCCAGCCGGCTGGCCAGCGTATTCATTACTGAATATCGAGCCTGGCCCGACGTCGATGTACGCAATTGCTCGCCAAGCATCGCATCGTATATGCGCTTGATCGTTGTGATCTGGGTGCCACCACCGATATAGCCGAATCCGGCACTCTGACCGATGCGGGTCGAGAACTCCGCAACCTGCCGGCTGTAGCCCGGCGTGTTGGCGTTGGCGATGTTGTGTCCGGTCATCTGCAGTGCCCGCTGAAAAGCGAGCATTCCCGAAAGACTCGTTGATAATAGGTCAGGCATTGTTATTCCCTGTCATCCCCTGGCGTCACCATGACCTGGTGTTCCGTGACCGGTGCACGCACCAGAGTTATCGGCCGCGCGGCATCGTTCTTTAGCCCGCGCATGGCGTTTTGCATAGCTTCACTATTCAGCACGCGATTGATCTTTTCGGCGTAGGATGGATCCGTTGCATAGCCTGCATCCTGCAGCGCCCTGGCAAACCCGTCGACGTCGGCGCCCTTGCCCTGAACTGCCTCGTAACGCGGATGCGATGCGATAAATTCGGCGTAGTCATCGAAAGTCGCCGCGATGTCCGGGTAAGCGCGAAACCTTGCAACCTCTTGTTGCGGCAATCCGTCGCGATATTCGAGCGTTGCACGGCTGACGCTGCCACCGGGCCAGTCGGTACCGGCCTTTATACCGAAAAGGTTGAAGCTGCTGACGCCGTCGCCCCGCTGCATAACGTGTTTACCCCACCCGGTCTCCAGCGCTGCCTGTGCAAGCAGTGCTTCAGGCGCGACATTCAATTTGCCAGCTGCCCGTTTCGCGTGCGGCCAGAGATCCCGCGCAAAATCCACGTGACTGGGCCAGTCAGGCTTTCTTGCGGCGGCGCGCACCGGCGTGGCCAATGAATAACTCTCCTTTGTTGGCTGAATGGCCGCCGCTGTGCCACCGAGCTGTCGCACCAGCATGTCGGCAAGCCCCATTCCGCGACCGCTCGCCATCTCCACCGACAGCTGCTGATCCATCATGTCCTGGTACATGCCGTGCTGGTCGCTTTCGCCAAACAGCGGTTCGGCGAGCTCCGCGTTTCGCATGTTTTTCAGCAAAGTCTGCAGGAACAACGCCTCGAACTGCCCTGCGACCTCGCGCAGTACGGCCGGGTCATTTCTTGCCGCTCCCGAACGAAGTTCGGTGTACTGCGAAAAATCCGTTACGGCCGAAGTCATGCCATTCGATCCTCAAATGACGACCAGTTCAGCGCGCAATGCGCCTGCCTGTTTCAACGCTTCGAGTATCGCAACGAGATCACCCGGTGCCGCCCCGACGCGATTAACCGCCTGCACGATCTCGTCCAGGCTCGTTCCGGGCTGGAATAGAAACATGCTGGATTTTTCCTGCTCGATATCGACCCGTGAATTCGGCAGCACGACAGTCTGGCCTGAATCGGAAAACGGTGCGATGGGCTGGCTCGCAAAAGGTTTTTCACTGATCGTTACGACCAGCGAACCGTGCGATACGGCTGCCGGAGTAACCCGCACGTTGGCGCCGATGACGACGGTGCCCGTCCGGGAATTGATGATGACTCGCGCAGCCGCCTGGCCGGGATCCACCTCGAGATTTTCGATGTGCGCAAGAAAAGACGTTCGCTGCATTGGATCGAGTGGCGCCCGGATGTTGACAGAGACGGCATCTATCGCCTGCGCAGTGCCTGGCCCGAGCGTTTCGTTTATCAGTATCGCCAACCGATTCGATGTCGTGAAATCCGGGATGTGCAGATTCAACACCACCGATTCGCGCGTGAGGAAATCGCTGGCAACCGTCCTTTCGACGGTCGCGCCGTTCGGGATGCGGCCGGCGCTCGGTACGTTGACCGTTACCCGCGAGCCGTCGTTGCCGGATGCACCGAAGCCGCCAACGATGAGGTTCCCCTGGGCAATCGCGTAAACATTGCCGTCAGCGCCGCGCAAGGGTGCCATCAGCAGGCTGCCGCCGCGCAGGCTCTTCGCATTGCCGATCGAAGCCACGGTGACGTCGATCGCCTGCCCGGGCTTGCTGAATGCCGGCAGGTCAGCATGTATGGAGACCGCCGCGACGTTCTTCAATTGCAGGTTGACACCCGGTGGAATCGTAATGCCGAACTGCGTCAGCATATTCACAACGCTTTGCACTGTGAATGGCGTCTGGCTGGTCTGGTCACCGGTACCATCGAGACCGACGACGAGCCCGTAACCGGTCAACTGGTTGTTTCGTACGCCGGCAACGTTGGCAAGATCCTTGATGCGATCGGCAAGCGCGTTTTGCCCCGCGCCGAAGCAGAGCATTGCGATCAGCAGTATGCGTCTTGTGTTCATTGCGAAATCGAAGCTGTCGCGCATGATCAATTCCTTAGTAACCGTAAAATATGGACTGGAAGAAACGCGCGAATGGACCCATGCGGTTTGCCGCGGCCATGACGCCCTTGCTGCTGTAAGTAATCTGCGCGTCGGCAATTTTGCTCGACAGCAGTGAGTTGTCCGGTTCGATATCGTAGGGACGAATGATTCCGGACAGTCTTATGAATTCCTTGCCCTGGTTGATCGTGACCCACTTTTCGCCGGTGATGCGAAGATTTCCATTGGCCAGTCGTTCGATCACGGTAACCGTGATATCACCCTCCAAGCTGTTGCTCTGACTGCTCGAGCCGGCGCCGTCGAAGGACTGGTCGCCGCTCAGGCTGCCTTCGAAGACCGGCGTTCCGCCGGCAGTGATCGGCCGGCCGAAAATCGTCGGATTGCCAATCGCAGCTTCGGTGGCTTTTGATGTAGATGTACTGGAATTCTTGGTTGCATCGGTGCGTTCAGCCAGGCGAATGGTCAGAATGTCTCCGACACGGCCCGCTTTCAGATCCTCGAACAAACGTACTTCGGTGCCGGCGCGGTAAATGGCTCCGCTGCTCGGCTGCTCGTAGTCCTGTTGCACGGCGGGCGGCGCACGGTATGGCTCGTCCAGTTCCGGTGCAATGGCACAGGCTCCGGTCATAAGGGTAATGACAGCCACCGGCAGGCAGTGCATCGAACGCGGACGGGTCGTTGCGAAGAGTCGCAGACGACGAAGAAATGCTGCGAACAGAATGTCAACAGGATTGCTTCGCTTCGCTCGCAAAGACGTGAATTCTCGACCGACGTCGCGTTGTTTATCAACCATACTGTTCATCGTGTTCGCTCGTTAAAGGTTGTTGTTCAGGTATTGCATCATCTGGTCGCTGGTCGAAATGGCTTTCGAATTCATTTCGTAGGCGCGCTGCGTCTCGATCATGTTGACGAGTTCCGCAACCACATTGACGTTCGATCCCTCGAGTGCGCCCTGCACCAGCGAACCGAATCCATTGAGGCCCGGCGTACCGGCCTGCGCTGTGCCGCTCGATGCGGTTTCAATAAAGAGGTTCTCGCCGATCGGCTGCAAGCCGACCGGATTGATGAAATCGACGGTTTCCAGCGTGCCGACCTGCGACGGCGCCGGTTGCCCTGAGAGCTGCACGGAAACCACGCCGTCGGTGCCGATCGTGATGCTTTGTGCACCGTCCGGAATCGTGATGCCGGGCTGCACCGTGTAGCCACTGGCCGTTACCATCTCGCCCTGCGCATTGCGTTGAAACGTTCCGTCGCGCGTGTAGGCAAGATTGCCGTCGGGGAGCAGTATCTGAAAAAAGCCGCGACCCTTGATCGCAACATCCAGTGCCGCTTCGGTCTGCAGCATGCTGCCCTGTGTAAACATTTTTTCCGTCGCAACAACGCGTACGCCGGTGCCGAGATTCATGCCGGAAGGCAACACGGTATCCTGCGAAGTCTGCCCGCCTGACTGCCGCACATTCTGATAGAGCAAATCCTCGAATACGGCTCGGCCCTGTTTGAAGCCGGTCGTGTTCACGTTTGCAAGATTGTTGGAAATGACCGCCATGCGCGTTTGCTGCGCATCAAGACCGGTCTTTGCCACCCACAATGCCTGACTCATTTCTTTCTCCTCAACGACTAACCGACCCGCATCATCTGCGCGGCGGCGTCTGCATCTTCCTTGGAAGTCTTGATTACGTTGATCTGCATTTCATACTGCCTGGACAACTCAATCATATTGACCAGCGTCCTGGCGATGTTGACATTGCTCTGTTCCAGCGAACCCGCCGTTACGCGCACGTTGGCGCTGGGGCCGGCCGTTTCGCCTTCGGGCAAGCGCAGCAGACCATCGCGACCTTTGCTCAACTGGCTGGTATCCGGATCGACCAGCTTGATGCGATCGACGATCGACAGCGTTTCCGGACCCTGACCGAGCGCCTGTATGGATACGGTGCCATCCGCGCCAACCAGCAGGCTGCTGTGCGGCGGAACCGCCAGTGGCCCGCCCTCGCCCATGACCAGGTGCCCGGCGCCGGTCGAAAGCAATCCGCCGGAGCCGATGCGCAGATCACCGGCGCGTGTGTACGCTTCGCTGCCATCGGGCGCCTGGACTGCGATGAATCCACGACCCTGGATTGCGATATCGAGATCGCGCCCGGTGTTTGCGACCGCCGCTTGCGAAAAATCCGTGCCGTAGGATTCGACGATTGCATTGACACGCGAGTCCACGCCCGGACCCTCGATCGGAAGCGAGCTGAAGGCATGCAGGTCGGCACGAAATCCCGTGGTCGAGATATTCGCCAGATTGTTGCTGTTGATGGCCTGCGCGTATTCGGTCTGCTTCGCGCCGGTCATCGCCAGGTAAATCATTTCATCCATTGCAATTCCTCAAATCTCAATGCTGCGTGACCTAGCGGATGTTGATAACCGTCTGGGTGACGGTGTCGGCTGTGGAAATCATCTGTGCGTTAGCCTGGAAGTTGCGCTGTGCCGTGATCATCTGCACGAGTTGCGCAGTGAGGTCGACATTCGAAGCTTCCAGCGCGCCGGACTGGATGTTGCCGAACGAGGCCGTTCCGGCTTCGCCGAGCAACGCATCGCCGGACTGGAAGGATTGGCCCCAGGTTGTGTCACCCAGCTGCTGCAGTCCCTGCGGATTGACGAAATTCGCCAGCGCCAGTTTTCCGAGAGAAGTCGATTGGCCGTTGGTAAAACGTGCAAACACGACACCTTCCGCGTCGACACTCACGCCCGTAAGTCGGCCAGTGGTAAACCCGTCCTGGGACAGCGAATTGACACCGAACGCGTCACCAAACTGGGTTGCGGTTGCAAAATTCAACGCCATCGTGATGTCGGCAGCGCCGGTCGTCGGCGTATACGGCGCCAGCGGCATCAGTCCGCCAGGCGGTGACTGCAATGAACCGTCGTTGGCGAAGACGATCGGTGTCGCGCCGGCAACCGTTGTGCCGTCGATTTCAACCGCAGTATTCCAGGTATTCGGCGCCGGGTCTTTGATGAAGTAAACGGTTGCCGTGTGCGCGGCGCCGAGCGAATCGTAAATCGTCACGGATGTCGTGTGATTGAAGCTGGACGGATCGGACGGGCTGAATACCGGGTTCGCCGGCACCGGCGAATCGGCCGGCAGGTTCAGTCCGAGATTCGCACTCGTCGTTGCGGCCGGCGGGTTGGCGCCGATGGTCAGTTGCAGATCGGTCGGTGTGCCCGTATTGAACAGGCCATTACCGGCGTACGGGTAGGCCTGCAACCGCAGCCCCTGCGCGTTCACAACATTGCCCTGGTTGTCGACACCGAATGCACCGGCTCGCGAGTAGACGCGGGCGCCGTTGTCGCTCAGCACGAAGAAGCCTTCGCCAGCAATCGCCAGGTCCAGCGCGTTGTCGGTGAAGTCGATATTGCCTTGTGTGAATTGCTGCGCGATTGCGGAAAGGCGCACGCCGCTTCCCGAGGCGCTGGAACTTACGCTTTGGGTGCCGACGGCAAAAACTTCGGAAAACTGCGCGCGCGACATCTTGAAGCCGGTCGTATTGACGTTGGCAACGTTGTTCGCCGTTACGCCGAGATCGGCCGATGCGGCGTTGAGCCCACTTAAAGCGATGGCAAATGGCATGGTCAGTTTCTCCTGGAAAAATTCTGTTTAGATAATTCGTCGTACAAGGCTGAGCGGCAGGGTGTCTCCACCCGGCAGGTTCAGCGTCATGCCCTGGCCGAACTGGCCAAGGGTTACGCTTTCGATTCTGGATTCGAGCAGGGTTGCAAGACTCTCGGTATTGGCGCCGCGAACGACACGCGCCGTAATCATGTAGTGATCACTGTCGGCCTGCTCTCCGCTGGAGTCGCGCCCGTCCCAGTTGAATCGCACCAGTCCGGCCTGTTGTTCGCCAAGATTCAGTCTCTGTACCAACTCACCATTGCGATTGGTAATGTCGATTTGCACGTTGCCCGCCGCACTGCCGAGTTCCACGCCACCTGCTATCGATCCGCCATCGGCGAGATAACCGACGTCAGTCAGCGCCAGCACGTTGTGACCGACCAGGTTTGCCGCCTGCAGCGCCTGTTCGTTCGCCATCGACGCCGATAATCCGGAGAACGCACCGTTGAGGGACTCGATACCGCTGACCGTGCTGAACTGCGCAAGCTGGCCGAGAAACTGCCCGTTATCCATCGGTTCGAACGGGTCCTGGTTTCTGAATTGGGTGATCATCAGCTTCAGGAAGTCTTCCTGGCCGAGGTCGCTGCGCGACGCGCGTTGCGGCGGTGGCGCGAACAGCGCTGCATCTTCAAATCCGGATATTGTCGTCATCGTATTTCCTTAATTCGTCTGGGCTCGTCGATCAGCTGCCGAGCGACAGGGTCTGCAAAAGCATGTCGCGCGTGGTATTTACCAGCTCGACGTTGTTCTGGTACGAGCGCGAGGCGGACATCATGTTGACCATTTCCTCAACCGTATTGACGTTGGACACGTAGACGTTGCCGTTCTCGTCTGCGTCCGGGTGATCGGGCTGGTATTGCATTTGCAGCGGCGCACTGCTCTCGATGATCTTCTCGAGGCGTACGCCACCGATGCCGGCTTCGCCAGACAGCGTGTCCCGAAAGCTCGAAAACACAGGCTGTCTCGCCCGATACACTTTATCCGGATCGCCACTGACGCTTCCGGCGTTGGCAAGATTGCTGGCCGTAACGTTGAGGCGCACCGATTGTGCGTTCATGGCCGAGCCGGCTACATCGAATACCTTAAAAAGTGACATCAGTCGCCTCCCTTGATTGCGTAGCGCAGAGTTCGGATCTGTCCATTCAGAAAAGCGAGGCTCGCCCGGTACTGCACCGCGTTTTCCGCGAAGGCCGCCTGCTCGACATCTGTTTCAACCGTATTGCCGTCCAGCGTCGGCTGCGTGGGAATGCGGTATTTCATCGCCGGGTTAAGTGTCGACATCGCCACAGTCTCCAGGTGCTTGTCCCTGGTCTTTTTCATCGACAGGCCGTCGGCCCTGGCGTTGTTCAGGACGTCGCTGAACTCGATGTCCTGTGCTTTGTAGTTCGGCGTGTCGGCATTCGCGATGTTTGACGTCAGCACCAGGTTTCGCAGCGCACGGAATTTCAGTGCCTGCTCATGCTGTGCAAAAGGTTGAATGTCCATCGTCATCGATTCCGGTTTTGTGCCTGTCTGGCTTAATGCAAAGCCTGTGCCAACTCCAGAATCGCGTATCGGAAGTGCACAAATAAAGCTTTGTCGACTTTGGCCGATACAGATGGAGATGCCCTGCGGCAATTTCTTGCCGCGGGGCGGCAACCTGTCGTCTACACACAAAATCCGTGCTGAATAAACGAATGCCGAGCTGGCATGGCTCTTGCAATCACCCTGGATGAAGGATCAATGAATGCAGAAGAACGCGCGCTGGCACACACGGCTGATCGCGGCAACACAATGATTAGCGCCAGAACATAAGGCTCGAGGACTTGATCGAATGCACATTGCACAACGAAATTACGTCAGCTTTTTGACGGGACCGGTATTCGACCGACAGTTTACTGACGGCAAAGTCCGGCGGCTGCGGGTTCCCGGCCTGTTGCTGGCGAGCACACTCGCGGCGATGGCGCTGGTCACGCCGGCGGGCGGTGCGGATCCGTCGACAGCCTGGCATCCGACCGAAGAAATTGCCGATACGGCGGAGGAGTTTCTGCGCCAGCGTCTGGGCCATGCCGACAAGCGAATTGCGCTGCAGGCGGGCTGGCTGGATCCGCGATTGCAGATGCCTCGATGCAGCGAGCCCCTCAATGGTTTCCTTCGCCGGGGCAGCAAGATTTCAAGTCGAACCATTGTCGGGGTCCGTTGTGACGGCCGGAGCCCCTGGAAAATGTACCTGCCGGTCGATGTCATGGTCACCGAAACGGTCCTGATCGCCGCGCGCACCTTGCCCAACGGGCACGTGGTCGGAGCCGATGACGTGCGGATCGAGGAAAGAGACGTCTCCGGTATGGTCGGCGGCTACCTGTCGAGTGCCGAGGAGCTGGTCGGCCAGCGCCTGAAGCACCAGCTGATGGCCGGCCGCGTGATCACTCCGGCGATGCTGCAGGCGGACCTGATGATCCGCCGCGGCCAGAGCGTCACGATTTTGGTGCGCAATGATGCACTCAATATTCGCATGAGCGGCAAGGCGCTGACCGACGGCGCCGCCAACCAGCGAATCAAGGTCGAGAACGTCACCTCCAAACGAGTCGTCGAAGGACTGGTGCGCTCGCCCGAGCACGTGGAAGTGCTGGTTTACTGAATATGAGGTTTTTTTTAGACACGAACCTAAAGTTGAGGCCAGCGCGGCCGATACACGGTAATAGCAACAATGAGAGTTGAGGAATCAGATTATGTCCAACAGGATTAATCCGGCGGATATCGGGATGCTGAACAAGATCAATGACAAGCTTGGCAATACGGGCAGCACCGGCAAGGTGTCGTCCGATCCGGCCCATTCCACCAAGGAAGTCAGGAAGCAGGCAGCCGGCAGTGACACCGTCGAACTGACCAGCAGCGCCAAGTTACTGGAGCGCCTGGAAAAGACGCTGGCCGGGTTGCCGGAAATCAACAGCGGCCGGGTCGATGCCGTTCGCACCGCCATCGAGCGCGGCGACTATGTCATAGACAGCGACAAGATCGCCGCCGCGCTGCTTCGCACAGACCGGGAACTCGGTGATTAATGAGCCTTTCTGCAAGTACAGCCCGCGAAAGACTGCAAAAAGTGCTGGGTGACAGCGTTCACTGCGTGCTCGACCTGCGGGACGTTCTCCTGCAAGAACGCGGCGCACTGGAGCAGCGGGATACCGCCCTGCTGGGCAAGAGTGCAGATCTGAAAGAATCCTGCATACGGAAACTGGCGGCATTCGAAGATGCCAGAGGCGAGATCAGCCGCGATGCGGGATTCAGTGCCAGCCTCGATGACATGTCCGCGCTCACCGAGTGGTGCGACAAGGACGCCGTCATTCGCAATTGCTGGTCGCAGTTCACCGAGATTGCACGCGAGTGCGATGCCCTGAATTCAACCAACGGAGCGATTATCCGGGTGCGTCGCCAGCAGATTCTGGCTGGCCTGGCGCTGCTTCGGGGCGGCGAAGTGCCCGTTGAGAGCTATGGAATTAAGGGCTCCGAGACGACCGGATTCGGTGGTCGGGAGCTGGCGGAAGCCTGATCGAAAATAATGCAGAGCAAGGAAACCAAGCTATGTTGATCGTAAGCCGACGTGACGCCGAATCCATCCTGATACGTCCAGGAGAGAACATCGATCCCAAGATGACCCTGGCCGATCTGTTCAAGTCGGGCCCCATCGAGATCACCATTTTCTCGTCCGGCACGAACCGCGTAAAAATGGGAGTACAGGCCCCGGCACAGCTGTCGATCTGGCGCAAAAACGCCGCCACTGCCGCGTAAATCTGCCCGACCGATGCCTTCGAGGTTGCCCCGGCGGAACCCAACAGGTGCGATCCACTTTCAGATATTGGCAGTAACTTACTGTTTTACAGTACTTTTCCATAAAAGGCTGCCAGCATCCCCGGCAGCTGCAAAAATTCTCGCCCGGGCTTGACAAACAGGCCCGCGATCTCTATTGTGCACCGCAACAATTGCTGCACCGCACCACGGAGAGACCCCATGAACCCGAATGTCGAAAACACAATGAGCCGCGTCGCTGATGAAGCTCGCGGTCGATACACCAGGATCGTCAAGCTTGCACGCCAGCGGACCGAATCCGCCGCCGATCGCGTCGTACAGGGCAAGAAGCCCGTCAAGACGATGACCGGTCTGGGCCTCAAGCTGACCGCTATTTCCCACAAGACCGCTGATCAGGTTCTGAAGCAGCAGACCCGTCTGGTCGAGCACCAGATCGATGCCGTTGCCAATCGCCTGAAGGCCGTTGCCGATGCACGGAACCTGGGTGAGCTGGTTCGCACGCAAATACGCCTGATTCCGCAGAACATCTCGCGCTTCGGAGCCGATGCGCGCGACACCTTGAGTATCGTTGCCGGCGCCGGTTACGAAGTTCGCGACGTGCTGAAGGGCACCGTAGCTGAACTGCGCGGCAAGCCTGCGGTGATCCGCAAGAAGGCCAAGCGCAAAGCAACTGCGGTCAAGAAAAAGACTCGCAAAGTAGCGAAAAAAGTCACCAAGACTGCCGCCAAGACGAAGGATTCCCTGGCAGCAGCCTGAAGCACTCTGTCCCCGCCCCCCCCGGCGCGGACGGTCAGACTAACCGCTGGTTTCGGAGACGGAACCAGCGGTTTTTTTTGTGGTGGGTGCTGCCAAGGCAACAGGAAAAGGACCGGTGCGGGGTGCAGTTTGGCAGCCTATGGGTATAATGGCGCCCCCAAAAAGCGGCTGACCCGGGACCGCCGGTCGACGCTGCCATTTAATAGAAATTTAATAGAATCAGAGACCTCCGAATGACTTCATCTTTGACAGCCCTTCAGGAGTGGGTCGATTCCGTGGCGAAACTGACCCAGCCCGAAGACATTCACTGGTGTACCGGCAGCGATGCCGAATACAAGCGCCTGATAAACGAGATGACCCGCTCCGGGGACCTGCTGCCGCTGGACCCGCAGAACTACCCGCACTGCTACCTGCACCGCTCCAATCCCTCCGACGTTGCCCGGGTCGAACACCTCACCTTTATATGCACACCGGACAAGGACGACGCGGGCCCGAACAACAAGTGGATGGAGCCGAAAGAAGCGCACTCGAAAATGGACGCGCTGTTCGAGGGCGCAATGCAAGGCCGAGTGATGTATGTGATCCCCTATTGCATGGGTCCGATCGATTCGCCGTATGCGCGGCTCGGAGTGGAAATTACCGACAGCCCTTATGTCGTTGCCAACATGCGCATAATGACGCGGATGGGCACCGCCGCGCTGAAACGCATCGAGCAGGAGGGCCGATTCGTCAAGGGCCTGCACTCGATCGGCGAACTGGACCCGGAAAGGCGTTTCATCATGCATTTTCCGGAAGAACTGAGCATTCAGAGTTTCGGCTCCGGTTACGGCGGCAACGCACTGCTGGGCAAGAAATGCCATGCCTTGCGTATCGCGAGCTGGCAAGCCCGCCAGGAAGGCTGGCTCGCTGAGCACATGTTAATCGTCGGCGTCGAAAGCCCGCAGGGAGAAACCCATTACATAGCCTGCGCATTTCCGTCTGCCTGCGGCAAAACCAACCTTGCAATGCTGGTGCCGCCGCCGTCGCAGCCCGGCTGGAAAATCTGGACCCTGGGGGACGATATCGCCTGGTTGCACCTCGACAAGCAGGGTGTGCTTCGCGCGATCAATCCGGAGGCCGGGTATTTCGGTGTGGTGCCAGGCACCAACGCGAAATCCAACAAGAACGCATTCGACATGATTCGCAGCGACACGATTTTTACCAACGTCGCAACCACCGAAGACAACCAGCCCTGGTGGGAAGACAAGAAGGTCGGATCGCCTGCCATCGACTGGCAGGGACGCAAATACGAACCGGGCAACGGTCCGGCGGCTCATCCGAATTCGCGGTTTACCGTATCGGCGAAGAAGAATCCGAGCTACTCGCAATTGGCAGAAGCGCCGGAAGGCGTTCCTATCTCGGCACTCGTTTTCGGTGGCCGGCGCAAGGAGCTGGCACCATTGGTTTATGAAGCAAAGAACTGGCGCCACGGTGTCCTGGTCGGTGCCGGCGTAGCTTCCGAAACCACGGCGGCTGCAACCGGTGCCGTCGGCGTGATTCGGCGCGACCCCATGGCAATGAAGCCTTTTTGTGGCTACAACTTCGCCGATTACTGGGCGCACTGGCTGTCGTTCGCGGAACGATCAGACAAGTTGCCGCGAATTTTTCATGTCAATTGGTTCCGCCAGGACAAGTCCGGCAAGTTCTTGTGGCCGGGCTTCGGCGAAAACCTGCGAGTCCTGCGCTGGATCATAGATCGCTGCGAAAACCGGCTTGCCGCGAGAGAAACGCCGATCGGTTTTCTGCCGGAACGCTCCGACATCGATACCCGGGATCTCGATATCGCGCCGGAGACCCTGGACGCATTGCTGTCAGTCGACGTCGATCAATGGCAGCAGGAGATGGAGTCCATCCTGCAATACCTGGAATGTTACGGCGATCGATTGCCGGCCGCACTGCTCAGCGAGCACGAACAGGTGGTCGAGGCGCTGCAAAAAGTAGTCTAGTCTTCGCAGATGAAATGAATGGCAAGCGGCGTGCCGGGCTTGGCGACCCGGCCGAGGCCGATGATGCCCTCGCCGACCAGCTCGGTGCTGTCGCGCCGGATAAAGATTTCTTCTCCCCTGACGTTTTGCAGGAAAGTGCCGTTGGTGCTCTGGTCGATGAGAATGAATTTACCACGGCGTTTTTCGACGCGGGCGTGAATACGTGAGATCAGGTTGCCTTTGACGACCAGGTCGTTGTCATCGGCGCGGCCCATATTGACGTTTTTTTTCTGATCCGTCACAACGACCGATTTCTCGCGAAACGTAAGTGTCAGCTTTTTCGCGCCACGGGTTTTGTTCTCCCATTCGATGGTAGGCAACATGCTGGTGGCTTCGTCCGGTTGCCACAACAGCTCGAACAGTGCGACTTCATCGAGGCGGCCACGAACCGTGGCGACATCGATCTGACGTGTTTGTGCCCGCCATTCGGCGCTCATGCGTTCCACTGTCGATCCGGATATGACGATCTGTCGGGCCTTGGCCTGCGAGGTCATGCGATTGGCGGTGTGGACCGCGGCACCGAAAATGTCGTTCTTCTCCTGAACGACCGGTCCGTAGTGACAGCCGATGCGGATGGATACCGGGATGTGCGCGCCGCTACGCTCAGCGTCGCTGCTTATACGCCCCTGCATCTGGCTCGCGGCACCCATGGCGTCGTCGACGGTCGGGAACGTGGCCATGATTTCATCGCCGATGGTCTTGATGACCTTGCCGCTGAATTGCCGTGTGGCATCTTTCATCACGTCAAGGCAAAGGGCGACCGTTTCGCTGGCCTTGCTGTCGCCGAACTGATCGTATAGCTGGGTGCTTCCGACGACATCGGCGAAAAGAATCGCGACTTCCAGGTCCTTTGCCATTCTCGCCTTATCCAACCTCTTGCAACGGCTTGCCAGCTGCTTGTATGCGCCACGCCCGTTCTCGCGCAGCGATTCTCGCGTCCATCGGAGCCGCGATTATAAGCGCTGTGTGACGCGTTGCGCTTGTTTGAAGTCCAATCGCTAAATTAAGCCAAATTCTCGCTTCGTTCAGCAAGTTATTAAATTTGCGACTATTTTTCCGCAACAATATACGCTATCCATGCCAGGTCTGCCTCGCCCTTTTCGTCCGGCGTAAAGACCCCGTCGCCCTCGCCATCCTCGTCCTCGCCTTCCCAGTACACGGTGGCTTTGGAAAAACCCGCTTCGAGCAGGACTTCCCGCAATTCCGGCGCGGACCAAAGGCGCCATTCGTAGGTGAAGGCCTTCTTGATTTTTGATCCGTCCTTGAACTTGAAATGAATGTGGCAGCGTATGTAGTTAGTAACCGGATGGAATTCCGCCTGATGCCAGATGTAGGTGAAGCCCTTGTGCTTGGTCTTCTCCTTGGTTTCTTCCTGCGCTTCGGGTCCGCCGAAAAGGTCGATGAAAAAAACCCCGTCGTCCACCAAAGCCGTGTAGGCGCGTTTGAAGTAGTCCCGCAGCTTGTCGCGCGTATCGAAAATGAAATAGCTGAAATTGAACGCTATCAACAGATCGGTCGCGGGTGTTTCAACGGTCATGACGTCGGACTCGAGCAGCTGGACGCGCGCCTGATCCGCCGCTGGCAGCCGGCCGACCCGGTTCTTGCGGCCCCAATCCAGAACCGAGGCATCGATATCGACACCTATAGCCTGATATTGCTCACCCTGCCGCACCCACTGGCATGATGCGCTGGCGGTGCCACAGAAGTCCTCGCGCAGCCGAAAGGCCTTGCGTCCGCGAATGTCCTGAAATGTTGCCTGCAGGAACTCCACTTCGTGCTCGACGTTCTGCACGGCCCTTTCGTACAAGTCGTGAAGATCGGCCTGCTCGGCCATCGTGGGTTTGCGGGCCGTCGCGTTCTTAGCATTCATGTTGTTCGGTAACTCCTCAAGCGGTATGGCTGAACATCTGCTGCGGGACGGCGATTGTACCGGGTATTGGGCAGGATTGGGCAGTTGCGGCGGATTCAGGCGGCTTTCGGCAAGCGCTGCAGCGCTGCACGCAGCACATCGATGCCGGCACCGGCGCGGTGGGCATTTTCGCTCAGGTGCCGCCGCCAGGCACGCGCGCCCGGCTGGCCATTGAAAAGGCCGAGCAAATGCCGCGTCATCTGTTTTAAGGGAACACCGCTGGCGAGTTCGCGTTCGATGTACACGGACATCTCCTCGATGACGGCCTGGCGATCAGGAACAGCCGACGCGTACAGCATTTGCTCCAGCTCGGTCAGAAACCAGGGGTCCTGGTATGCCTGCCGGCCAATCATGACCGCATCGACATGTTGCAGGTGCTCAGACACTTCGGCTGTTTTCGTAATGCCGCCATTCAGCACGATAGTGAGATGCGGAAAGTCGCGCTTGAGTCGATAAACGCGTGGATAGTCCAGTGGCGGCACGCTGCGATTTTCCTTCGGACTGAGTCCTGCCAGGATTGCCTTGCGCGCATGCACGATGAAAGTGCCGCAACCTGCGGCTGCCACGGTTGCAATGAATTCCTGCAGGAACTCGTAGCTGTCACGATCGTCGATGCCGATGCGCGTCTTGACGGTGACCGGGATTCGGACCGCGGCGCGCATTGCAGAAACACTGGCCGCGACCTTGCCGGGATCCGCCATCAGGCAGGCGCCGAACTGGCCGCTTTGCACCCGATCGCTGGGACAACCGACGTTGATGTTGATCTCGTCGTAGCCTTGCAACTCACCGTGGCGGGCAGCCGCGGCCATCAATTGCGGATCACTGCCGCCAAGCTGCAAAGCGACCGGATGTTCCTCCTCATTGAACTGCAGCAGTCGTGCTGCATCGCCGTGATGCAATGCGGCCGCGGTTACCATTTCCGTGTACAGCAAGGCATGAGGACTCAGCAAGCGCAGGAAGTACCTGCAGTGCCGATCGGTCCAGTCCATCATCGGGGCCACTGCAATTTGTGATTTGTTTTTTGAACTCTTCATGTTGACCTTTCTTGCCGAATTCAGTTCTTCCGTTGTCGTGCCAATTCGACAGCCGCTCGAAATTTCCCAAACTCTTTGTCGGACTCGCCTTCGTTTGCAAACCATGTTCGCAGCTCCTGCCAGTCAATCTCCTGACTGACCGCCACCAGGATTGCCTGCTCACGAGACTGCGCGTCCTTCCAGGCGAACGCTGCCGCAAGTCGATCCATAACAGACTGTGTCGGAGTAACGATTCGTAGTTTGCCGGCCGGGAACTCAATAGTAGCGCATTGATTGTGAGTCACATGCAAGTGACCAAACGCGATTGGTGCTGGTGGGAACTCGACGTACCATGCGATCAACGGATGCGAAAATTGTGACAATCGTGGCGCACCCGTATGTACGAACCCGAGTTCGGTGAGCACTGGTGAAATATCGGCAACCATCGCGGCGGTGACAAAGTCAAGGTCCTTCGACTGATAGGCGTTGTGCGTGTAGATGGACACGGCTGCACCACCAGACAATGTCGCGGCGATGCCCGCTTGCTCAAGCGCGCTCGATACAATAGCTGCAACGTCTTGAAGCGATGATTTCGGTGTGATGCTTGCCATCTATAGTGGCTTTCCCTGGCGCCTCGGTCGCCGGCGCTGCCGAAAGTATTTTTCAAGTCGGTCAGTGGGAATTCCGTACTCGAGCGTGCTCTTCAGCAACTGTCGTAGTCCCTCGAGGGCTGGATCGCGGGGATTCCAGGTGTACATTCGACTGGTGCCTACGGATCGGCTGACCAGAATCCCCGCTTCTTCGAATTTCTTGAGCTGCTTCTGGACCTCGCTGACAGGCATCTCGAATGTTTTAGCTATACCGCTTGCGTACCCTTCTCCGTAATTCTCTATGAATAGGAATACTTTCGCGGCCGCCTGACCGCCAAACAGGGTTTCGAGTGTCGCTTGCGTTGCCATCGCGAGAACCTACCTACGAAGTAGGTTTATTCTACCTATTTTATATTATCTTTCAACCTATCTGGTAGGCTGGAATGTCATCCGCAGGCTCGCAGCTGTTGCGTCAGTGCCCGCAATTTCTCCTTGTACATTTCGCCCTGCTCCAGTGAAAAGCCGGTTCGCATTTCCGCATCAATCTCGTCTATCCGGTCGCGATAGCGCTTCTTGCAATCTTCCAGCAATTCGCCGGTCAGACGGGACGATGGCACGGGCGGTGGCGGCACTTCCGATTCGGGCCAGGCCTTCGGATTGCCGTCGCCCTCCTCTTCGTCGTCATTATTGCTGTCAGATTCATCGCTAGCCTCGACGGCCTCCCTGGATTCGACCGGGCACGGCAACTGCAGGAATGCGACGTTGCCGTATTCATCGGTGCACCTGTGGATTTCCGCAAGAGTTGCCGGCGGCAATGCGGCTGCGAACACAACGAAAATTGCGTTCAGTACCTTACTTTTCATTGCGTAATTCAACATGCCCGCAGTCTCTTCCCGTCGCTCGGTGAATCTCGTGAGATTACTCGCTGGGGGAAGATTTTTCTATTCACCGGGGCGCGCGGCAGCTTCAGATGGCCTGCTTGCGCACGGTTCGTACTCTAATCACCTCTTCCTGGTCGATCAGGTCGAGGTGCTCTTCCATGGCGGCGAGATCACTGTGAATCTCGGGTAACACGACGTTTTCCAGGGCACGAACTCGTCGCTCGGTACGCCGATATTCATGAGTGAGCCGCCGAAGGTTGGCCGACAGCGCGGCAATCTCTGCGGACATTTCCAGAATCCGCCTGAAGGATTCGCGGCACTCCCGCACTTCGGGCGTCGACCGCGGCGCCGCATAAGTTGCTCGCTCTTCGCCGAACTCGAGTTTTGTTTCCAGCATGACCTGACCAACGTATGGCCGCGCAACCGTCTTCAGTCTTGCGTCGACCAGCTCTGCCGACGGATACACCTGCAATCCGTCCAGTCCCTGATCGGCGGCTGCATCGCGCAATGCGTCGGCCGCTTTCCTGCAAAGTCTGTCAAAACGGCGATGGGCTTCGCGATAGCTTTCGCGCTGCCGTAACATCTCGGCCGCAATCAGGATGCGTTTCTCATCGAGAAACTCGTATCCGTCGTTCACGAGCCGCAGTTCTTCTCTCAGTTCGAGGAATGCACTTCGCGAGATAGTAAGGGCGCGTGACAACTCAGGCATGCGAGGACTTCCGGCGGACGCAGGTTTCGATCTGCTCATTACTGAGCCGCGTCAGCTCACTATCCGGCAGAACGGCAAGGATTTCCCAGGCGATGGCCATACTTTCGTTTAGCGTACGCGCGCCCGGCTGGCTGATCAGCTGTTCCTCGAAACGGTCGCCGAAGTCGAGGTAGTTGCGATCAATATCCGACAGACCTTCCTGGCCCATGACACTCGCCAGCACGCGCACACGCCGGGAGTTGGCATACGCGGCAAACAACTGACTGGCCAGCGCCGGATGATCCGCATGCGTAAATCCCTCGCCCGTACCGTATGCCATCAGGCGTGACAGGCTCGGCAACACGTTGATGGGTGGATAGATGCGCCTGCGATCGAGGTCGCGATCCAGCACGATCTGTCCTTCGGTAATGTAGCCGGTCAGGTCGGGAATCGGGTGGCCGATATCGTCACCGGGCAAAGTCAGTATCGGCAGCTGCGTCAGCGTGCCCGGTTTTCCGTGCAGGCAACCGGCGCGTTCAAACAAGGTCGCGAGATCCGAATACATATAGCCGGGGAATCCCTTGCGGCCGGGTATTTCGCCATGGCTCGCAGAGACTTCGCGTAGTGCTTCGCAATAGTTGGTCATGTCGGTCATGATGACCAGCACATGGCGGCCTTCCTCGAACGCCAGGTACTCGGCCGCGGTCAGCGCATAACGCGGCGTTAGCAAACGCTGTGCGCTGGACTCGTCGGCCCGGTTCAGGAACATCACGGTGTGGCCGAGCGCGCCACTGGTCTCCATTGCCGAGCGAAAGGCTTCGGCAACGTCATGCGAGATGCCGATGCCGACGAAGACAACCGCGAAGTCGCCGGCGGGATCGTCGCGAAGCCTGGCTCGCTGCGCGATTTCCGTGGCCAGGCGATCGTGCGGCAGACCGCTGCCGGAGAACAGCGGCAACTTCTGACCGCGAACGAGGCAATTCATGAGGTCGATCGCCGTGATGCCGGTCTCGATAAAATCGCGCGGCAGCGCCCGCCGTGCCGGATTGATCGTCATGCCGTCGATACGAATGCGTCGCATCGCGGGAATGGGTGCCTGTCCGTCGAGTGGCCGGCCGACACTGTCGAACACGCGCCCCAGCAGATTCGGTCCAAGATCGAAGCTCACCGGTTCGCCGAGCATCGATACCACCGTATCCCGAACGCCCAGTCCGGCGGTGGACTCGAGCACCTCGACGATAATGCTGTCCTCGTCGAGCGTCGCGACACGACCGAGCCGGACGACACCATCCTGGCCGATCACCTGCACGGCATCGTTCAGGCCGACCGTAACGGTGCGTTTTAGGAACAGCAGCGGTCCCTCGACCCGCTGCGCAACGTTGCGAACGGTCAACTCAGCGCGCATGGGCGTGTCCTCGTGCGAGCTGGTCGAACTCATCGTCCTGACGACGCATGAGCATGCGGAAACGCTCCAGCTTGTCATCGGGAATCTCCTCGCTGGCACGCTGCAACTGGCGCAACACCGGCATCGCGGCAATGTCCGCCAGAGCAATCCCGCCCTCCAGTGACTGCTCGGCACGATGCACGAAATGCAGGATGGCCCGCAGCAATGCCGTCTGGCGCTCCGGCGAACAAAATCGATCAACGATTGAGAAAGCCGATTGACGCAACAGGGATTCGTTAACGAGATCGGCACACAACAAGGTCAGTTGCTGCTTCGGTGGCAATGCGTCTTTTCCGACGATGCGCGCCATGCGCTCCAGACGTGCGCGTTGTTCCAGCAGCGTCAGGATCTGCCGCCGATGCGAAGTCCAGTCCGGATTGCCTTTCGATTGCCACCAGTGCGCCAGCGCATCGACGTCTTCCGAGTACGACGTCAGCGGGTGAATCGCCGGGAAAAATCGTGCTTGCGCGCGATCCCGGTCGAGCGCCCAGAAGCAGCGCACATAGCGCTTGCTCTGTGTCGTGACCGGCTCCGAGAAATCGCCGGCCGGCGGACTCACGGCGCCGATGATCGTTACCGAACCCTGCCCGCCCGCGAGCGTTTCGACGTGCGCGGCGCGCTCGTAGAACTCGGCCAGACGCGAACTCAGGTAAGCGGGAAAACCGTACTCGCCGGGCAACTCCCCGAGCCGCCCGGAGATTTCCCGCAACGCCTCCGCCCAGCGCGTGGTCGAGTCCGCCATGAGCGCAACGTGCAGACCCTGGTCGCGGAAGTATTCGGCGAGCGTGATACCGGTATAAATACTCGCTTCACGTGCGGCGACCGGCATGTTCGAGGTATTCGCAATGATCACCGTGCGATCCAGCAGGGGCCGGCCGCTGCGCGGATCCTCCAGCGTCGGAAATTCATTCAGCACTTCAGCCATTTCGTTGCCCCGCTCCCCGCAGCCGACGTACACGATCACGTCGGCATCGCACCACTTGGCGAGGCTTTCTTGCAGTATGGTCTTGCCCGTGCCAAAACCACCCGGTAACGCGGCGCGACCACCGCGCGCCAGCGGAAAAAGCGTGTCCATAATGCGTTGCCCGGTGACGAGCGGCTCACCCGGTGGCAGGCGTCTACGCACCGGTCGCGGAACACGCACAGGCCACGCATGACCGGCCGACAACGGAATCTCCACGCCATCGGCATCCTCAATCACGCACAGTGTCTCGTCATCGCGATATTCGCCCGCGGCAACGATCGACCTGACCGTACCCGAGATGCCCGGCGGCGGCAGGAATTTCTCCGCTATGTGTCCTTTGTCGAAGTCACCGAATGCCATGCCAGGTGCGAGCTGGTCGCCCGGCCGCAGCGTCGGCAGGAATTTCAGCATTGCCGCCTCCGCTGATCGCGTGCCGGGCCGGACCGTGTCCCCCGGCATGTCGGTCAACGACCGTAGCAAGCCGTCGAATATGTTTCCCAGCAAACCGGGGCGAAGCCTGATTGAAAGACGTTGGCCGGTTCCGCTCACGCGGTCGCCGGGTTTGAGCCCCGTCGTGTCTTCGTATATCTGTGCAACGATGCCCTCTGTATCCACGCGAATAATTTCGCCCGGGAGTTCGCGCTCACCGACAAGCACGGCTTCGCTCAAGTGAAACCGGCCTGTGCTGCGCGCCCGCATCACCGGACCGCTGATCCAGCGAATGGTCGCCTCAGTCATGTGATTGCTCCGGCGCCTTGCGAAGCTCGCGTTCCCAGGCTGCCAGCAGTTGCGCGCGCACGTTGTCGCTGTGTGCCAGCAATCCTTGCAGCGTGCCGTCGAGACACGCGGAGTCGCAGTGGATCTTGAGTCCCGCTGAAAACTCCGGATCCGCGCGCAACGACGGTTTCGGCAGACCGAGTTCATTGATCTCGTGCATCAGGCGGGCACTGTCGTCGCCGGTCCAGCACGATCCGTGGACGATTTCCCAGCTGCTTGCCGGCAATGACTGCACCGCTTCGGCCAGCAGCATGTCGCACCATTCGGCGCGGCTTTCCGCATCCGACCAGCGCCGCTCGATTTCCGCAACTAGTCGCGGCCATGCGCGCTGCAGCAACTCACTGTATTGCGCCTGTTTCTTGCGTCGTTCGGCAGTCTGGATCCGGTGGCGAGCTTCGAGCAATGCCATTTCCCGACGCCGGCGTTCTTCGACGACGGCCTGATGCACCCGCTCGCGCAACTGCCGACGGCTGCCGCGCAGCAATTCACCTTGCTCTTTTTCCGCCTCACGAATGATTTGCCGGCAACGCATCTCCCGCTGCGTACGCAATGCGCCGAGCAAGGTCTCTACCTGCAGCCCAAGAATGCCGTGGAAGTCGTTCATGGCTCAATCCCCAATGCACGACCGACATCCGCTGCGACATCGGGCATGGACACACGGCCTGCCGCATCCGGCACGATCAGCAGCAGGGGATCCGCGGCGCGTACTGCCCGATCGAGCAGGTCGGCCGGTAGTTCCCCGGCGCAAGCTGCGCTGATCAGCACGAGGTCGGCGGACCGCAGCGCTTCGGCGAACGTTGCGCTGACATCTCGATCGTCACCGCTGTCGGGAACCAGAACACGCGCACCCGCCAGCCGGTAACCGGCGGCAGTAACCTCGTCTCCAATGAAAACCGGAGCAGGCATATCAGCCGATCCGGTTGAGGATAAGAATAGCCACGATCAGGCCGTAAATCGCGATACCTTCCGCGAGACCGACCATGATCAGAAGACGGCCCAGCAGCTCCGGCTTTTCGGCCAGCGCACCGACCGCCGCACTACCAACATGCGCCACGGCATATGCTGCGCCCAGTGCGGACGCACCGGCCGCCAGCGCCGCCGCCATCATGCCCCATTGCACAACCGCCGGCGGCACCGTGACTGCCGATTCGGCGGTAGTTTCAGCGCCGGCTGCCAGCAACAGTCCGGTCGCTATCAGCGCCGTCAGTGCCGTAAGAAACGCGGCAGCCCGCACCGCTCCCTTGCTTGTTCTCATGATGGCCTCCTGTGGTGTTCGGGCGAATTTGAAGTGGGCAGCGGAATCGGCCGGAAAGGCCGGCCTTCGGCCCGCAGAAAACGGACAAAGAACTCGAACAACACGAGTCGCGTGGTTTGTATTCCGACTACGAGCCCTTCGAGTGCGATTATCAATGCATTGCCGATAACCAGAATCAGTATCTTGCCGGCGAGCGACGCCGGCGCTTCGGCTACCCCAACAACAGCCAGCGACAGGCCTGCATGGGCCAGCGCGAATGCGCCGACACGAACAAAAGAGATCGTGTTGACGAGTAACTGCAGCAGCGTCTCGACGAATTCCGCCGCCGCCTTGCCTGACGCCGCGAAGCGCCGGCCAGGCAACGCAACAAAGGCGTGACCAATAACAAACCAGGCACCACCGAATATGGCCAGCCAGAGCAGGCGCGGCTCGCGAATTGACCCGAGCAGCGCCAGGTAACACAGCAACAGTCCCGCGCCGGTCTCCCACCAGTGCAGCCCTTTGCGTTGCCAGTAGGCCTGCATCGCATCGAGGCACAGGCCGATGAGCAGCAGCACGGCGCCACCGGCGAGCGCGATCAGCAGCATGAGGATCGGTTGCTCCATCGGATGTATCCACAAGGGCCGGATGACATTTTCGAGACCGAAAATACTGCCGAACAGGAATCCGAACCCGATGCTCACCACACCACCGGCAATCAGCAACCTGAGCGCCGGCAAACGCCGCGAGAGAAAAATTCCGGCCAGCAGCACGACCGCACCATGCCCGACGTCGCCGAACATGAAGCCGAACATGAGCGGGCTGGCGATGGCAACGATACGAGTCGGATCCGCTTCGCCGGCAGCCGGCACACCAAGCATGCTCGTGAACATTTCGAACGGCCGCATCCATTTCGGGTTGTGCAATAACAACGGCGCGTCGAATCCGCCGGGCGGTTCCGCAAGACGCAGCAGCGCCTTGATATTCGCATCGGCAAGTAGCCGAACCAGCGAGTCTTCGTCGGGCGCGCTGCTCCAGCCGGTAATCCAGGCAAAGTTCTCGGTCGATGCGAGATCCGGCACGTTGTCGACGTACCAGCGCAGAAAGTCGACGACAGCAAGCGTCGAGGCGATTTCGTGGCGATCATCCAGGGCTGTCAATTCGCGGCGTGCCTCAGCAATTTGCACATTCGCCGCATCGACCCGTTCGTTGATCAGCGCGCCCGCGTCACGTGATTTTCCCGGCAACCCGTCCGGCAGGCGGATCTGCTGAGCTTTTTGCATTTTCAGCGCATCTTCCAGTGCCGCGATCTCCTCGGGCAGGCCTAAGGCGAGCAGAAAATTGTGCCCTGGCGTAGTGATGCGTTGCGTGATCGCCGAATGTGGCAATGTTTTCGGCCAGGCATCGGATTCCAGCACGTACACGCAGGACTTGAGTAGCGGGCCGGCGCTCGTGAACTGTTGCAGCTCGGGAAGCGATCCATCGCCATCGCCGAACAGTTCCCGCAATAGCAGCAGATCATCGCGCTCGTGGCGCAACATCTCGATTCGATCGACGACATCAACCGCTTCCGCTGACCAGGCGCGCAGACGGTTCATCGCGAGTTCCAGCATCGCGTATGGTTCATGGCGTTCATCGGGCCAATGCGTCGGCCGTGCTGGCCAGTAATGACCGAAGCGGCTTTGCAACGTGTCGAATTCTTCGAGCAGGTCCCGGCACTCGCGCATCCGCAGAGGTGCGGACGGTTCGGCATGACTTTGCAGTTCAACGCACGCGGAACGCGCGAGCACGTCGACTGCCGCCGTCAGATCGTCGCGCATGACCAGCATCTCGAACCATTTTGCAGCAACGGGGCGCAAGCTCACGACACACCCGCCGGATCGATTTCATTGAAAAACGCACGCCTGACAAGGCCGCTGCGCAGGCGCTGCATTTCCAGCGACGTTATGGCCAGGTGGCAGAAAACGGTGAGCGGCTGTTGCATTTGCATGCGCATCAGTCTTGCAATGCGCTGTTGCAGCTTTTCGCGATTTTCTTGCGCGGCCGCTGGTTTGACGTTGTCCCGCTGCAACGCCAGTCGATGCGTCCACAGCATCCGAGTCAGCCGTTGCAGCCCGGGGCGTGCTGAAGCGACAGCGGGCCACATCGCCTGCCAATGGTCTAGCCACAACTGCAGTGGATCGCTGACGCCGCCACTCGAGTTCGTTTCTCCGAGGCCGATATCGTCTATCCTGCGTCGCCGTACATCGGGCTCGGCCAAACTTAAGTCGGCAAGCTGCAAGTCCTCGGTCATCCACGGGAGCACCGTGCCCCCATTTCGCAGATACGCAATTGCGGGCAAATCCGGCAACCACGACGTCCAGTGTATTGACGCCCGCCACGGTGGCGGTGACCAGCGGCTTGCGTTCGCCACCTGCGACCGCCACGCGCCGCGCAAAGAACGCTCGATAACATGTGGTGTGGATGTTGCTGTGAAATTTTTTACGAACGGTGCCAGGGTCGTGCCGCGTGCCGCGTGCAGGTACTGCGCGAGACCGCGACTGGACTCCAGCAACTGCCAGTCGGCAGGCAACAGGCGGTCGCCAAGAAGCGCCTGCGCGCGCGCCTGGGCATTGGCAAATTCAATCGCCATTGGAGCGATCCTTGGTAGTCAGATCCTGTGCAACGGCGCATACGGCGTCTTGCAGTATCTGTCTCTCACCATCAGCCGGAATTTCGCAGGTGTCGACGCTGGCGGCGTCCCGCTCCATGCGATCGATGAGCACGCGTGTTTTCTCCGCGCAGCCAGCATGAACGCGACTGATGCGTTGTTGTATACGCCGCACCATTGCCCGAACGGCCTGTCTGGCATCGCCGAGCATCTGCGCCGCCCGGCTCTCGCATGCTGCCAGTTGCGCCAACACATCCTGCTCGGCACCAAGAACTTCCGATATAGCCGTCTTGACGGAAGTGGGGCTATCCGTCCTCGTATTCATCCGTCAATTGTGGAAGTTGCGGACCCTTGCCGACATTCGTACTAGTACTGACCGCGACGCAGGCACTATCAACCACGATGCGTTTTGCAGCAACAAAACGGCTCGGGCCTCCTGTTCGAACTGGCTGAAAATCAGACCGGCCACCTACCTGTCGGATCGTAGCGCGCCAGCCAGCATGCGACGCTGCAGCCTTTGCCGGAGTCCTGACGGTGACGCAAGGTTCATTCGGCGCAACATAGGTTGAATAGTCAGTCGTGACGGTTTGGCCCTTATTGTGGCGGCCGCAATCCGGAGCTTGCCGGCGATGCTGGCCGATTCTCTTTTCAGATGATTCAGGGCAGCAAGCACGCTCAGCTCGTCCAGGGTGAAATCCGAGCCAAACGGGTATCCGACAAAATGATCCGCAGCCGCGGTCGACTCGAAGATCTCGCGCAGCCGCTGTGGTGTGTTGCGTCGCTGATATGCCGGGATAGCGTAATTCGTCGCCAGTTTGCCCGCTGCTTTCGCGGTCTCAAGCAACTTCGCCTGATCTCGCGAATCCGCCACCGCCAACATCGCTTTAATGACGTCTTCATCGGACTTGCCACGAATATCCGCTATCCCGTACTCGGTAATGACGACGTCCCGAAGATGGCGCGGAATCGTCGTGTGGCCATAGCTCCACACGATGTTTGACTCACGGCCCTGTCTCGATTCGCGGGCACTGCGAAGCATCAATATCGATCGTCCCCCGTTCAGGGCGTGCGCCATCGCCACGAAATTGTATTGGCCGCCAACACCCGATACCAACCGCTGATCCTCGAGCGCATCGGAAACGGCAGCACCCAACAGCGTCATTTTCATCGTTGTATTGACGAATCGGGAATCGCGGCGCTGACACTGTTCGAGCTGTTGCTGGTTTCCATAGAGCTGGTTCACATGGCTGACCGAGGCCATCTGAAAGTCGTCTCGCTCCGCCATTGTCAATTTACGCAACCAGTCGTAAAAATCCTGCGAACCGAGAAAAAATGCAGCGTGCAATAGCGCACCACGGACGGCTCGATCCTGAAAGCGCGCCTGCAGCTCTGCCGGCGACAGGCCTGCTGTTGCCGCCGCCTGAACCTCGAGATCATCATATGCGCGCCGCTTCAGGATGCCGGAGCGGTACAGGTGCATGAACCCGTCCATGAACATCTCGCTGGCACCGTAGATTCCCTCGGACAGGATCTCGTCGCCACCGATGCGTCGAAGCGTCTGTCTCGCTTCAGCGGAATTACAAAGCGCGTCCAGCAGCAGGCGATAACTGGCGTTGTCACTTTGGCGCAGCTGCAGAGCACGCACGAACGCATCGCCGAGGGCCCCGATTCCCAGCTGCAGCGTGCCGCCATCCCGGATCAGCGAACTGGCGTACGTCCCGATGGCGTATTCGGTAACGGATACACTGGACCGAGGCAGGGAAAAGATGCGGAAGTCGTGCTCCCGGTTGTCAACGATTACATCGAAAAGGTTTCGTTCTACTTCCGCGTCACCTGTCATGAATGGCAGGTTTTCATTCACCTGCGCAACGAGAAGAAAAGAATGCTGTGGCAGGTGTTTCAGCTGCTGCACGAGGTCGAGCGTCACGTCCGGGTTTGACGACAGGCTGTATCGACGATCGTCACCTTCTCCTTCGGCAGCGATCATCTGCAATACCAGATTCACTCCCATGTCGATCATGTCGCGCGCGACATGCGTGTAGTTGCTGCTGATGTAATTGCGCTGCATGTGGGGCGAATCCAGCCACGCGCCGGATTGCAGGTAGAATTCCGAGACCGTTACGTTCTCCGGCAAGCGATGCTGCCGCAGGTCAACCAAGTATTGCAGCGACGGATAATCGGCACCGAAATGTCGCTTGACGAACGGTTGAAGAAAACGCTCTTCCAGGTCGCTGGCGGCTTGCGGAATCTCCAGCGACAATGCCGAGAAAAATTTGAGCCTGATCGACGAATCATTGCAGGCACGACGGTACAAGGCGTTGACCAGCGGATTCGGCTTGCCAATTCCCAAGGGCAGCCCGACGACCAAATCGTTACCGAGTGTCTGCAGAATATGCCCGACGGTTTCTTCCAGATCGGTGAATTGCCGGGTTGCCTTGCCGCGCATCGACGTGTTCCAGATACCCTGATACTTTACGAAGTGTACCGAGTGTTAGCGTCGGCCGCGTGCAATTGCAGGAATACGCGGCCATCGAATGTTGCCGAAAACGCTAATCGATCACTTACACTGTCGATGTCGCTACCTCAGGGATACGGGAAAATATCGAACATGCATCGATACCTTTTACGCCTCGCGCTGCTGCCCGTAGCCAGTCTGGTCTCGGCCTGTGGCGATGCGCCACAGGAAACAGTCGCCGTGGAATTCCTGCCGGTCAGTGCCGCGACCGGCAGCGCGGAGCCGCATCTCTCGCTGACCGTCTGGGGCGAAGCGGTTTTGAGCTGGCTCGAGCCCGACGGCGACGGCGTGGCACTGCGCGTTTCGACGCTCGGTGAAGACGCATGGCAGGAACCGGTGACGGTCGCAAGCGGCGACAACTGGTTCGTCAATTGGGCGGATTTCCCGTCGGTCGTCCCGATCAGCGACACATTGTGGGCTGCACACTGGCTCGCGAGGAGGCCCGGCGGCGTGTATTCCTATGATGTCGCCATCGCCGTGTCCGGCGATGCAGGCCAAAGCTGGGGTCAGCCCGTAACGCCGCACGACGACGGCACCGCAACCGAACACGGTTTCGTCACCCTGTTTGCCTGGGACGAATCCGTTGGCGCGATCTGGCTGGACGGTCGAAACATGGCCGCGAGCGATGTTAACGAAGGTCACGGCAAGGCCGGCGCCGATGCGCATGGCAGCGGTATGACTCTTCGTTCTGCGATTATCGGCACGGACGGATCGATCCGGAAACCTCAGCTCGTCGATGAACTAGTTTGCGATTGTTGCCAGACCGATGTTGCCATCGCAGCGAACGGACCGGTGGCGGTGTATCGCAACCGCACCATCGATGAAATCCGTGACATTCATGTCATCAGCGCCCGCGGCGGTACCTGGCAAATCGACACCGCAGTTGCCGACGACGGTTGGAAAATTGCGGCCTGCCCGGTGAACGGGCCGGCCATCAGCGCCCGCGAGAATAACGTCGCCGTAGCCTGGTTCACGGCGGCGGGCGATGACACACAAGTACAAATGGCGTGGTCATCCGATGCCGGCGAATCATTCGGTGCACCGATCGATATCGATGTCGGGCGGCCGATCGGACGGGTCGATGTCGAATTGCTGGAGGACGATGTCGCGGTCGTGAGCTGGTTGAGAATGGGCGACAACGATGAAGGCGAGATTTGCCTGCGGCAGGTCAATGCATCCGGTAACAGGGGCCCGGTGCGGATCATCGCGACGACCGGCGCCAACCGCATGTCCGGTTTCCCGCAAATGGTTCGCCAGCGCGATGGACTCATACTGGCCTGGACGGACACGCGCGACCCGGAATCGCGAGTGGTCAGTGCGCGCGTGGACAGCGCCAGTCTGAAGATCCGATAAACCATGCGTCAATGATCGGCACCCGTCCCTGCGAAACACCCTGTTGCGCAGCGTTGCTGAGCTAGTTCGCACTCAGGCCGCGTTCACGCCACACGAGAAACAGCGCCGGAATAACCACCAGCGTAAGAACAGTCGCGCTCAGCATTCCACCGACCATGGGCGCGGCGATTCGGCGCATTACTTCCGACCCGGTTCCCCCACCCAGCATGATCGGTAACAGGCCGGCGACGATTGCCGCAACCGTCATCATGATCGGGCGTACGCGCAGCACCGCCCCGTCGATAACCGCCTGTTCTACATCCCGCATTGTCAGCGCTCGACCCTCCGAATCTGACGAAGCGATGTGCCTGTCGATAGCCTGGTTGAGATACACCAGCATGATGACGCCGATTTCGACCGCAACTCCGGCGAGCGCAATGAACCCAACACCAACCGCGACCGACAGATCGTACTCCAGCAGGTACAGCAGCCAGATGCCGCCGATAAGCGCCATCGGCAAAGTGCCCATGATGATTGCAACTTCCGCAAAGCGGCGGAAGCTCAGATACAGCAACAGAACAATGATCGCGAGCGTTACCGGACCGACCAGCGCCAGCCGTTCCTTGGCCCTGACCATGTACTCGTACTGTCCGGACCACGACAACGAATAGCCGGCCGGCAGCTCCAGCGACGCGGCGACGGTGCGCTGCGCTTCGGCAACGAAAGAGCCCAGGTCGCGATCGACGATGTCCACGTACGTCCAGCCATTCAGTCGCGCGTTTTCACTCTTTATCATCGGTGGTCCGTCGACGACATAGACTTTGGCTACATCGGCCAGCGCGATTCGCGCGCCCTGCGGCGTAACTATCGGCAACAGTTTCAGCTGTTCGACGGAATCGCGGACCCTTTGCGGATAACGCAGATTGACGGGATAGCGTTCCAGCCCCTCGATCGTTTGTGTCACGTTCATGCCGCCGACCGCCGTGCGCACGATGTCCTGGACGTCATTGATATTGAGCCCAAAGCGCGATGCGCGTTGCCGATCGATATCCACCGTAATGTAGCGACCGCCTGCCACGCGTTCCGAATAAACCGAGGCTGTTCCCTGTACCTTGGTCAGTACCCGCTCCAGTTCCTTGCCGATTGTCTCGACAACTTTAAGGTCAGGGCCGGCGACTTTGATGCCAACCGGTGTCTTAATTCCGGTCGCCAGCATGTCAATTCGGGTTTTGATCGGCATGACCCAGGCATTGGTCAGTCCCGGCAAGCGTACGAGACCATCCAATTCCGCGCGAAGATCGTCCGACGTTTTACCGGGCCGCCACTGCTCGCGTGGCTTGAACTGAATGACAGTTTCGATCATGGTCAGCGGCGCCGGATCGGTCGCGGTATCGGCCCTGCCGATCTTGCCGAAGACGCTCTTTACTTCGGGCAGCGTTCGGATCAGGCGGTTCGTCTGCTGCAGGATTTCTCTTGCCTTGTCGACGGATATACCGGGGTAAGTTGTCGGCATGAACATCAGGTCACCTTCATCCAGCGGCGGCATGAATTCCGAGCCGAGTTTGCTGACGGGCCAGATGCCGATCAGCAAAACCACTGCAGCCAGCAGCAAGGTCGTTTTGGGCGAATGAATGACGGCATGAATGACCGGGCGATACGTCGCGATCAGCAGCCGGTTGATCGGATTTTTAATTTCCGGGGTCACCTGGCCGCGAATGAAGTAGCCCATCAGTACCGGCACCAGCGTTACCGACAAGCCTGCCGCTGCCGCCATCGCGTAGGTCTTGGTATACGCCAGCGGCGCAAACATTCGCCCTTCCTGTGCCTCCAGCGTGAACACGGGCAGGAAACTTAAGGTAATGATCAGCAGTGAAAAAAACAGCGGCGGCCCGACTTCGCTCGCGGAGTCCCCGATAATGCGCCAGCGATTGTCGTCGTTAAGCGGTTCCTTTTCGATGTGCTTGTGCACGTTCTCGATCATTACGATTGCCGCGTCGACCATCGCACCAATGGCGATGGCAATGCCGCCAAGCGACATGATGTTTGCGTTGATACCCTGCAAATGCATGACAAGAAAGGCGACCAGAATTCCGACCGGAAGGCTCAGGATTACTACGAGTGAAGAACGAAAGTGGAACAGGAATACGGCGCAGACCAGCGCCACGACCAGGAACTCTTCCAGAAGCTTGCGATTCAGCGTTTCGACGGCGCGTTCGATCAGGTCCGAGCGGTCATAGGTGGTAACGATCTCGACGCCATCCGGCAAGCTTTTCCGCAGTTCGACGAGACGGCCCTTGACCGTATCGATGGTTTTCGACGCGTTGCCGCCCCAGCGCAGGACGATAACCGCACCAACCACTTCTCCTTCGCCATCCAGTTCAGCAATGCCGCGGCGCATCTGCGGCCCGATGCGAATTTCCGCTATGTCGGCAAGCACGATGGGCGTGCCGTTGGCGTCGACACCGAGCGGTATTTCGGAAAGATCGCCGATGTTCTGCAGATAACCCGTGGCCCGCACCATGTACTCGGCCTCGCCCATTTCGACGACGGAGCCGCCGGCTTCCTGGTTGCCGGACTGGATCGCCATTCGAACCCGGGCGAGCGTGATGCCGAAAGCCCTTAATTTGTCGGGATCGACGACCACCTGGTACTGCCTGACCATGCCGCCGATCGTGGCGACTTCGGCAACCCCGGGCACGGTTTGCAGTTCGTATTTCAGGAACCAGTCCTGAATGCTGCGCAGTTGCGACAGATCGTGGCGGCCACTGCGATCGACCAGCGCGTACTCGTAAATCCAGCCAACGCCGGTCGCGTCCGGACCCAGGGCCGGTTTTGCATTGTCGGGCAACTGCCCTGTGACCTGGCTCAAATACTCCAGCACCCGCGAGCGCGCCCAGTACAGGTCCGTCCCGTCCTCGAAGATGATGTAGACGTACGAGTCGCCGAAGAAGGAATAGCCGCGCACGTTGACCGCTTTCGGTACCGAAAGCATCGCGGTCGTCAGCGGGTAAGTCACCTGGTCTTCCACCACTTGCGGTGCCTGGCCCGGAAACGAGGTCTTGATGATGACCTGGACATCAGAGAGATCCGGCAATGCATCGACCGGTGTCTGGCGAATAGCATAGAGCCCGGACGCCACCAGAAATCCAGTTGCGAGAAGGACCAGAATCCGGTTGCGAATCGACCAGCGAATCAGCGCCGCGATCATTGTGCGTCCTCCGGCCGGTGCGCACTGTGATCGATTGCGTCGCGCATCGTCCCGTCGTGAGGAGACTCATCGCCGGAAGTGCTACTGTCCAGCCGCTGCAATGCCGAATCGATATTGGATTCCGAGTCGATCAGGAACTGTCCTGACGTCACCACGAAATCACCGGCCGACAGTCCCGAAAGAATCGCCACACGATCCCCGGATTCAATTCCCGTCGTAACAGGCTGCGCGCGAAAGCGCCCGTCGCCTAGTGCCAGCACGACCCGATCCGACTTGCCGCCGCGGATCAATGCCGCTCGAGGGATATGCAAAAGCGGTTCGGTTTCATTTCCGTACAGCGTTACGCGGGCAAACATGTTGGGACGTAGCACTTCGCCTTCGTTCGCGAAGCGAAGCCGTACGCGCAATGTGCGGGTGCGTTCGTCCAGCTCGGGATAGATATAGTCGACCGTGCCCTGCCACCGCTCTCCGGGTAGATAGTCGAGTTCGATCTCCGCGCGTTGGCCGGGCCGAACCCAGTTCGACTGGCGCTCGAATACCTCGGCCTGGACCCAGACACGATCGAGTTGGGCAATCGACATGACCTCGGTTGCGGGCGTGATGAATATTCCTTCCCGCACGCCGAGATGCGCGACGAAGCCATGCGACGTGGCGCGAATCTGCACACGCTGCCGAACCTCGCGCTCCTTATCCAGCCGGGCAAGCTCGCGTTCGGTGAATCCCAGTGCGAGCAAGCGATCGCGCGATGCAGTCACCAGCGAAGGCGAGCGACTCAGCGCCGAAAGGTATTCCTGCTGCGCGTTGACCAGCGTCGGCGAATACAACTCGAACAGGGTCTGGCCATTACGGACCGGGTCGCCGGTCGCCGTCACGCTGAGTTTTTCGATCCATCCGTCGACGCGAGTGTGAATGTGATGCAGCGTGTCTTCGTCGTAGCCGACATAGCCGACCGTTTCTATGACTTTCGAAAGAGGGCCTTGCACCGCTTCCGCCGAACGCACGCCGAGATTGCTAACGACGGAGGAATCGATCAGAACGACACCCGTTTCTGCGCCGGCCTCGTCAGCATAGACGGGCACGAGATCCATGCCCATGGGCGACTTGCCCGGCTCATCCCGCCGAAAAGCAGGATCCATAGGTGCCTGCCAGTACAGGACTTGCCTCTCCTGTTTGTCGCCGATTCCGCCCCCGACGCTGTCCGCCGGGTCCCAGAATTTGCCTATGGCAACGCCGATAAGCATTGCGACGACTGATGTAAGGATAATCACGGTGTTCCTGTTCATCGGGAAAGTCCCCCAAGGTTTGCGAGCACCGCGTAGCTTTGTGCACGCTCAACCTGCAATCGCTCGTAGTCGAGCCGCGTGTTCAGGTCATCGATATAGCCACGCATGACGTCGGCGAAATCACCGGCTTCGCTTTGATACGCGAGCAATGCGGCCTGCGCCTGCGCCCCTGCCTGACCCAGGATCCGCTCGTCGTATAGCTGCAGTCGCCGAGACAGGTCCTGCCATCGCGCATATTCGGTATCGATTTGGCTGCGCAGACGTCGCAGCAGTTGCTCCCGGGTTCCCTCGGCAGCCCGGCGCTCGCTCAGGGCCGCCGCCAGGCTGCGGTTCTGGCGATTGCCGCGAAATACAGGCAGATCCATCGTGATCGAGAGGCTCACCATGTCGGAACGGGCTTCGCCGGAGGGTAGATATCCGCCGCGAAAGCCGTAGCCGAGATCAATGGCCCAGCCAGGTTTGAACTTTTCCTTCGCGACCTCTACACCCGCGAGCCTCGCGGCAACGCCCGCGTCCGCCGCCGTGACCGCGGGGTGCGCAAGCAGATTCCCGTGAAGCACATGCAGGGCCGGCAGTTCGTTCCAGGACGGCAACTTCTCCGCAACCGGGCGGCGGCTTTCCTCGCCAATCCATTCCGACAACGCCGCGCGCGAGCCGGACTGCTGCCGCTCGATGTCGATCAGTCGGTCATCGAGCCGGCTCAGTTCGAGTTCCGAACGCAGGACGTCGTACTGGGTCTTGCTGCCGACCGAATACAGCGAGCGTGTGATAGTCGCAAGGTCGCTGAAGAATGGCCGGGATTCGGCCACGATGTCAGCAGCGCGCCGCCAGTAATACGACTCCAGCCAGGAACGCCGGGTCGCCATCAGCACGTCCCGCCCGCGCGCGCCGGCGGCGTCGGTCATCTCAAGCGACATCGATTCGAATTGCCGCCTGCTTGCGTCGCGTGATTTTCCCGCCGGAAACGCCTGCCGAACGATTAGTTGCGCCTGCGTCATGGCTTCGCTCGTGAAGCCTCCCGACTGAATCGGGAAATTGGCAAGGCCGGCGCGGAGCGTCGGGTCCGGCAATTGTTCGGACACGATCGCTTGCTCACCGAGCGCCGCCGCTTTCGCTATCAGCGCAGCCTGGCCGGGTTCCGCAGCAAGCGCCAGGTCCTCCGCCTCGGCAAGGGTCAGTGGAATCGCTTGTTGTGCCTGCGCCGCGGCCATCGTCGCGAACGCCACAAACAGCGCGATCGGCCACTGCTGCCGTATGAATCGGATCAGGACAGCAAGAAATTTGGCATGGCCTGTTTCGGGTTTTCGCCCACGAATATGCAACATCTATGCAAACTCCTTCCTCAACTACCGGTAAAAAAACGGTCGGGTGCGAAGGAGTCGCTAAATCAGATAAACGCAGTAAAGAATATTGAGTGGCGGGGACGCGCCGGGTGGCGGCAACTGGATTTCTTGCCGGTCGGAATCTGCACCTTCTGCAAGTCGTTGCACCGGGTGTGCATCCACAAAGACGAAGACGGTTGCGTCCTTGATGGCATCCTTAAAATTCGCCTTTCCGATTCGACCCTCGTAGCTGAATTCGTCGGCCACGAAACAGTTTGCTGCAACGAGGTCACATGGCGCTTCATTCGACGACGAGTCGTGGGAGTGAGAAACGGCGTGTTCGCCGTGCTGACTGTGGCCGCGCGTTTCCGACGGTGGGCAGTGCGTACAATCGGCATCAGAATCGGCGCCAAAGGCCATTGCGCAGGGCTGCAAGGCAAGGTTGCACCACACAATGGCGAACAGGCCCAACGCCCAGCGGGCCCGCGATGTTCGATTGCGTGATTCCGGGAGGTTCAAGTTTCTGACTCCACGCCCGCCGAAGACTACCGGCAGGGTAAGCGCAAAGAGCAGTTGCAGGCTATAAGGACCACTACTTATCGGTCAAGTGGCTGGTTCACAGCGAGACGGATCGGCGCACGAATTCGCGCTGTGAAGCCCTTGATTTCGACCTGCGGTCCGTCAGTATCGGCCACTGCATATACAGGAGCGGAAATCGTGATGGGACCGTTGCAAGGCACAAAGATCATCGAACTCGCCGGCGTAGGACCGGGACCGTTTTGCGGCATGATGCTCGCCGACATGGGCGCTGCAGTCATCCGTGTCGAACGCCCGGGATCGGTTACTGGCGGGTCGCTCGATCCCCTGTTGCGAAATCGCAAGTCCATCGCTTGCGACCTGCAACGAGCAGAAGGCATCGACGTCGTCCTCAGGTTGATTGAAAACGCCGATGCGCTGTTCGAGGGATTCCGGCCGGGCGTGGCCGAGCGTCTTGGTGTGGGGCCCGACACTTGTTTGAAGAAAAATCCGCGCCTCGTGTACGGCAGAATGACCGGCTGGGGTCAGGAGGGTCCATTGGCACGCGCCGCCGGTCACGACCTGAATTACATCGCGTTGAGCGGCGCCTTGCATTCGATCGGGCGGCCGGGCGACAAACCGGTACCGCCGCTGAATCTCGTCGGCGATTTCGGCGGCGGCGGTATGCTGCTCGCATTCGGCATGGTCTGCGCTTTGCTCAACGCACAGCGGACCGGCAAAGGCCAGATCGTCGATGCGGCGATGATCGACGGAGCCAATACCCTGATGGCGATGTTTCACGGATTCAAGGCGATGGGCCTGCACTCCGATGCCACCGGTTCGAGTTTCCTCGGCGGCGCAGCCCATTTCTACGACACCTACGAAACGCGTGACGGCAAGTTCATATCCATTGCCTCGATCGAACCACGCTTCTACGAATTGCTGATCGAGAAAGCAGGCCTCGACCGCAGGCGATTTGCTGCTCACGCATTCCGGATGAAAATCGATGATGACGTACGCAGCAACTGGGCAACGCTCAAGGAAGAACTGGCGGAAGTGATACGGACCAGGACGCGCGACGAATGGTGCGACATCATGGAGGGCAGCGATGTGTGTTTCGCACCGGTCCTGACGCTCGACGAAGCCCGCGCCCATCCTCACAACAAATCGCGGCACGCCTTTATCGACGTCGACGGGCAAACGCAGGCGGCGCCGGCGCCGCGCTTCAGCGAATCCGTAACCGCAACCCCGCGACCCGGCGTGCCGCCCGGCACCCACAGCGTCGAAATCCTGCAAAGCGCGGGTTTCGATGCCGGCGAAATCCGCGAGCTGATCGAGAGCGGCACGGTAGCGGCCGCCTGACACACCGCTGCCGAATTTCGAAGCGCGGAGCGGTCCGGCGGACCTCTCTGGTTGCAGACAAACAGGCTACAATCGCACTTCCGGCGCGCTCGCTCCGCGATGCCATATCCGCCAGGATTTTGAATCGGACCGCGGCCGACTGTGCCGTAGCAGCCTCGGAGAATAACAATGAGCAAAGAAAATGATTCGAGTGAGCAACAGGACACAACGCGAGAAACAAGCAAGTCGTTTCTGACCCGACCACGCCTGGTCGCGGGCGCCCTCGCCCTCGGCGGAATGATTGTCGGGTCCGTGGTCGGCCTTGGCGTGCAGATGGGGGCAGAAAGCACCGGCCTGTTAGGGCCTTCCGTCGAAGCACTGATCGCCGAACAACAATCGAACTTCACTGACGTCAACGCTCGACTCGATGCATTGAAAGACATGTCGAATGACAAGGCGGTTATCGCGGAACTGACCGAACTCGGCAAACTCTTGAATCGTCAGGACGAACTGGCGCGCCAGGCGAATGCCGAACTTGCCTATCTCGGCGAGCAGGTCACGGAACTTAAGGACCGGCAGCTCGCGGACGCGGGATTCAGCGGCGGCGCAGACCTCTGGTTGAAAAGCGGCGAGAGCGTCAACGTCGGTTCACGTGACAACGTATTCGGACTGCTCGGCACGCGCTCGAACTTCGCCGATATCAACCTGAACGGTACGCGTAAGCGCGTATACGTCGGCGACCCGATTCCGGTTGAAGGCGACGGCACGGACTGCACGATCTTCTACAAGCAGGCCAAACCGCGCGCAGACGGGAGAGTCGGATTTGACCTGAGCTGCGGCTAGTGAGGTTCGGTCGGACCTGTCATTGCGAGGAACGAAGCTCCACCCGACCCGTCATTGCGAGGAACGAAGTGACGAAGCAATCGCCAAAGGACTCCGTTGATTGAAGAGATTGCTTCGCTGCGCTCGCAATGACGGGAAATTGCTGCGCCCGCAATGACGGGAAATTGCTGCGCTCGCAATGACAAGAATTCCTGTGTCAATCGGTTTTCCCTCGCTGTTGTCCCTAACTGGCTTTTTTCAGGCTGTTGCTGAGCCCAACGAGCACTTCACGAACTGTTGCCAGTGCTTCGTCCAGTAGTTTGTCGCTGATGACCAGCGCCGGCAGGAAGCGAATGACGTTGGCGCGCGCGCCGCAGGACAACAGGATGACGCCTTTTTTCAGCGCCTCGGCGACAACGGCTTTGGTCAGATCCGGATCCGGTTGATCCGCATCGCCACCCTTGACGAGTTCGATGGCGCACATTGCGCCAGTGGTTCGCACTTCGCCAATGCTGTCGGTTGATTTCTGTGTCGCCGCGCCCCACGCCGCGATTTTCTTGCCAATGGCCAGCGCGCGCTCGCAAAGTTTTTCGTCCTCGATGATATCGAGCACAGCGAGCCCCGCTGCACAACCTACCGGCGGGCCGCCGTAGGTACCGCCCAGGCCGCCCGGCATCGGGGCATCCATGATGTCTGCCTTGCCGATTACGCCGGACAGCGGCATGCCGCCGCCCAGACTCTTCGCCACTGTTATCAGGTCCGGTTCGATGCCTGAATGTTCGATGGCAAAGAATTTTCCGGTCCTCGCGAAGCCGGTTTGGATCTCGTCCGCAACCAGCACGATGCCGTGCTCGTCGCAGATCCTGCGCAGCGCCTTCAGGAAGCTCGCCGGTGCCGCGTAGAAACCGCCCTCGCCCTGCACCGGCTCGATAATCATCGCCGCGACACGCCCCGGCTCGATATCCGACTTGAACAAGGCCTCCAGCGCCTGCAGTGAAGCTTCGGCCGTTTTTCCATGATATTCAATAGGATACGGAATATGGTAAATGTCCGGCGGGAAGGGACCGAATCCCGCCTTGTAGGGCGCAACCTTGCCGGTCAACGCCATGCCCATCATGGTCCGGCCATGGAATGCGCCGGAGAAGGCGATGACGCCGGTGCGTTTCGTGTGATAGCGCGCGATCTTGATCGCGTTTTCCACCGCTTCCGCGCCGGTCGTCAGGAACAGGGTCTTCTTCGGTGTTTTGCCGGGCGCCAGTTTGTTCAGCCGCTCGGCCAGCGCCACGTAGATTTCATAGGGTGTCACCTGGAAGCACGGGTGGCTGAACTTGTCGAGCTGCGCTTTGACGGCGGCCACGACTTTCGGGTGATTGTGGCCGACATTGTTGACAGCAATTCCGGATGCCAGGTCGATGTAGCGTTTTCCTTCGACGTCCCAAACCTCGGCGCCCAGGGTTTTCTGAGCGAAAACAGTGTGTTGCGTTCCGACGCCGCGCGCAACGGCCGCTTGCCTGCGCTCCAGTAGTTGCTTGTTCGTACTCATCAATTCCATTCCTCAACCGATTCCGGCCAGCGATTGCCCTGCTGGTATGCTAGCTGCCGTGACGGCCGATTGTCATCTTTGTGCCGCAGTATCGCCGCGGCCCGGCCGCAATTGCCGCTGCGTCTCACGCTATGAAACTGTGCTTGCCGATCGCCCCGTTTTTAGCCGCGGGTGACGACCGTGGGTACCGATTGAGCTATTATTCGCGGCTGCCTTCAGGAGGAGCTCACTATGCGAGAAATGCTGCAATTCTACATTGACGGACAATGGGTCGACCCGGAAGTCCCCAATCCGATCGAAGTCATCAATCCGGCAACCGAGGAAGTCTGCGGGCGCATCAGCCTCGGCTCGGCAAAGGATGTCGACAAGGCCGTTGCAGCCGCATGCCGCGCACAGGACAGCTTTGGCCAGACCACACGCAAGCAGCGAGTTGAGCTGTTGCAGGCCATCCTGGATGAATTCGCAAAGCGGCATGACGACATAGCCACGGCAATCATGGAAGAAATGGGCGCGCCCTGGTTGCTGGCACGCGACGCACAGGCGGCAAGTGGTCCGCAACACATTGCGGCGACCAAAAAAGCACTCGAAAACTATGCATTCGAGGAGCGCCACGGCACGACGCTCATCGTCAAGGAGCCGATCGGTCCCTGCGCGCTGATCACGCCATGGAACTGGCCGATCAACCAGATCGCCTGCAAGGTTGCGCCAGCGCTGGCGGCAGCTTGCACGATGGTATTGAAGCCGAGCGAGATCGCACCGTTCGACGCCATGATATTTGCAGAAATTCTGCATGCGGCCGGCGTACCGGCCGGTGTGTTCAACCTGGTCAACGGCGACGGGCCGGGCGTCGGTTCGGCGCTGAGCGCGCATCCCGATATCGCCATGGTGTCGTTCACCGGCTCGACACGCGCGGGCGTCGCGGTCGCGCAGAATGCTGCGCCTAGTGTCAAACGTGTGGCGCAGGAACTCGGCGGCAAATCCGCCAACATCATCCTGGAAGATGCGAACTTCGAAAAAGCCGTCAGCAAAGGCGCCGAAGAGTGTTTCGAGAATACCGGTCAGTCCTGCAATGCGCCGACGCGCATGTTGGTGCCAAGAAAGCGATTGGCGGAAGCCGCGGCCATTGCCGCGCGCAAGGCCGAAAGCGTCGTCACCGGTGACCCAACCGACGAGAAAACCGAAATGGGCCCGGTTGTTTCCGAATTGCAGTGGAACAAGATCCAGACCTTGATACAGAAAGGCATCGACGAAGGCGCCAAGCTCGTCGCCGGCGGTACCGGACGGCCGGCGGGTTTGTCACGCGGTTATTTTGTCAAGCCGACCGTGTTCACCGAGGTCAACAACCAGATGACGATTGCGCGGGAAGAGGTGTTCGGGCCGGTACTTGCGATCATCCCGTTCGACAGCGAGGAAGAAGCCATTCGCATCGCCAATGACACGCCCTACGGATTGTCGGGATACGTTAGTTCGGGAAACCTGGATCGTGCACGCAAGGTCGCGAGTCGTTTGCGTACCGGCATGGTGCATATCAATGGCGCACCGCTGGATTCCATGGCACCGTTTGGCGGCTACAAGCAATCCGGCAACGGCCGCGAATGGGGCGCACACGGCATCGACGAATTCCTCGAGGTCAAATCCGTTTACGGATACGAAGCCCGCAAGGCAAGTTAGTCATTTCGCTGCGCATCCCGATAAGCCGCCGCGAGTGGCAGTCGGGATGTGCATGTGAATGAACGATCTGTAAAGGCAACTCGCTGTTTAAATTGTTGTCAGAATGAGCGTCGGACAGCCGACGAACACCTACTTGAGCAATCGCATGTTAATGAATTTCAGAACTTTCCTTGTCGTTGCGGCAGCCGTTCTCGCCGTGAGCGGTTGTGCGGAAACCAGCCGTCCGGAGGCCACCGGAAAGGGCAATCTGCGCGGCATCAATGCGATCCTCCTGTCGCCCGATATCGGATTCCTGGTCGAAGAAAGATTGCAGGGCGCGATGAATTACAAGGACACGGCTACGCGACGCATCGATGACCTGGACTACACAATCAATTTCGAAGCGCGGCTTGCCGGCGATGTTCTTTCAACACGCATTGCCAGCCAGCACGTCGACGTCGTCGCCAACACGGAATACGTGTTCGCGCTGACCGGTTCGCTTTCTGCCCCAACGCTGTTGACGGCCGAGTATCCGGAACGCCAATGGAGCGGCAGCGAAACCGTATTCGAAGCGCGAAGCCTGCATCTTGC
>JAOUGX010000027.1 GCA_029865385.1 Gammaproteobacteria bacterium | reverse complement strand
GCGATCTCGGATGCCGAGCTTTTCCCAGGCTCTGAACAGGAATTCCCTGTGCTCGACGTAGCGATAACTGGACGGGCCGGGCTGGTCGAGTTTGTCCGAATCGCCCATGCCGATGAGGTCTACCGCAATGCATCGGCCCTGGCCGGCAAGATGCGGCATGATATTGCGCCAGAGGTAGGAAGAGGTCGGATTGCCGTGTTGGAAGACGATCGGATCGCCTTGCCCCATCTCGACATACGCCATGCGTTTGCCGTTGACTTCGATAAACTTTTTCTCCGGCTCCGAAGTGGAAATCATTGCTATCCCGCGTCTTTATATTGCGCACCGCGCACAATTAAGTAAAAAGCTTTCGTGTATCCTGCATTATGCTCTGATAGATTGCGCATAACAAAATCGCTGTGCCCGTCACCGGAGAATCGATGACTCCTGAAAATCGTTCCGCTTATTGGCGGGCAAACCTGCGTCTCCTGCTGGGTTGCATGCTTGTCTGGTTCCTGTGTTCTTACGGATTCGGCATTCTGCTGGTTGACCAATTGAATGCGATACGCATCGGTGGCTTCAAGCTCGGATTCTGGTTTGCACAGCAGGGATCGATCTACATTTTCGTCGCGCTGATATTTTTCTATGCCTGGCGCATGAATCACATCGATCAGAAGTTCGATGTACATGAAGACTGAGCACGCTACGTGAGTTTGCAAGCGCTCACCTACCTCGTCGTCGGCGCGAGCTTCGCGCTTTACATCGGCATCGCATTCTGGTCCCGGGCGCACAACACCGGTGACTTCTATATCGCTGGCAAGACGGTATCGCCGGTCGCCAACGGCATGGCGACCGCCGCCGACTGGATGAGTGCGGCCTCGTTCATATCGATGGCAGGGCTGATCGCGTTCCTCGGCTACGATGGCTCGGTGTACCTGATGGGATGGACCGGCGGTTACGTGCTGCTGGCGCTGTTCCTCGCACCGTACCTGCGAAAATTCGGCAAGTTCACGGTGCCGGAATTCATTGCCGAGCGTTATTACTCCAGGACCGCGCGTATCGTCGCGGTTATTTGCCTGATTTTCGTGTCCTTTACCTATGTGGCCGGACAGATGCGCGGCGTTGGCATCGTCTTCTCGCGCTTCCTGGAGGTGGATGTCACGGTGGGCCTGATCATCGGCATGGGTATCGTGTTCGTGTATGCCGTGCTTGGTGGCATGAAAGGCATTACCTACACGCAGGTCGCGCAGTACTGCGTGTTGATTTTCGCGTACACGGTGCCGGCTGTATTTATCGCGATCCAGATTACCGGCGACCCGGTTCCGCAGCTTGCCTTCGGCGCCGATATCCACGGCAGCGGCACGGGACTGCTCGACAAGCTGGACGATATCGTGACTTCGCTGGGCTTCAGCCAGTACACGGATGGATCAAAATCGACGGTCGACGTATTCTGCATCACGCTTGCGCTGATGGTCGGCACGGCCGGGCTGCCGCACGTCATCGTGAGGTTTTTTACGGTGCCGAAAGTTCGCGACGCGCGAAAGTCGGCCGGCTACGCGTTGTTGTTCATCGCCATTCTGTACACGACTGCCCCCGCCGTTGGTGCGATGGCGCGTTTCAACCTGCTGAATACCGTGCAACCCGGACCGGTCGGTGCGATCGACGGAAACCTGGAATACGAATCGCGGCCGCGATGGATGCGCAACTGGGAAAATACCGGGCTGGTGAGCATCGAAGACAAGAACGGCGACGGGCGAATTCAATATTACAACGACAAAAACCCCGAGTTCTCGGCAACCGCCGAGGACTACGGCTGGAACGGCAACGAGCTGGTCGTCGACAACGACATCATGGTGCTCGCGAATCCCGAGATTGCCGGCCTGCCGAACTGGGTCATTGCGCTGGTCGCGGCGGGCGGCATCGCCGCCGCGCTGTCGACCGCGGCAGGACTCCTGCTGGTGATATCGGCAGCCGTTTCGCACGACCTGATCAAGGGAATCTTCGTGCCTGGCATTTCCGAGAGAAACGAACTTCGCGCAGGCCGCATTGCGGCGGCCTTTGCGATACTGGTGGCGGGTTATCTCGGCTTCGATCCGCCGGGTTGGGTGGCCCAGGTCGTCGCATTTGCTTTCGGCCTTGCCGCAGCGTCGCTGTTCCCTGCCATCATGCTTGGCATTTTCGTCAAGCGGGCGAACAAGCAGGGTGCAATCGCCGGCATGCTGGCGGGCTTGCTGTTCACCTACGGCTATATCGAATTTTACAAGGGGCTCTTCCTCAAGTGGGCCGGGTCGCCATGGGGCATCAACACGGCCGATCACTGGCTGTTCGGCATATCTCCGGAGGGTATCGGAGTGATAGGCATGCTGCTGAATTTTGCCGTGGCACTCACCGTCAGCCATCTGACGGCGCCACCGCCTGTGCACATACAGCGCCTGGTCGAGCAGATTCGCGTGCCGCGGGAACTGGAATCGCACCACGGGTAAATCGAACCGGACAATGAGCCAGGATCACGACCACAACTCGCACGGCAACCTGCGCCGGGTCCAGTTCGCGCTGGTTCTGACCGTGGCGTTCATGATCGTCGAGGTGATCGGCGGAGTGATTTCCGGGTCACTTGCGCTGCTGGCCGATGCCGGGCACATGTTGACGGACTCCATGGCTCTGGCGCTTGCCGCACTTGCATTTCGGGTAAGCACCAAACCGGCGGACTCGCGGCGAAGCTACGGCTATCAGCGATTCCAGATTCTCGCTGCCTTCGTCAACGGCTTGAGTCTGCTACTGATCGTCGGCTGGATTCTGTATGAAGCGATTCGCCGATTGGCGGCGCCGCCGGAGGTCATGGCAACTACGATGCTGCTGGTCGCGACAGCAGGGCTGGTGGTCAACCTGATGTCGTTTGTGATCCTGCACGGCGGCGACAGGGACAATCTGAATATTCGCGGTGCCGCATTGCACGTCGCCGGCGACCTGCTCGGTTCGCTCGCAGCGATCATCGCGGCACTGGTGATCATGTACACGGGCTGGATGCCGATTGATCCACTGCTTTCGGTGCTGGTCGCCATGCTGATCCTTCGCAGCGCCTGGCAACTCGTGCAGCGCAGCGCGCACATCCTGCTGGAAGGTGCCCCGGAATGGCTGGACATCGCGTCGATGAAAAAGACCATTGTCGGCCGGGTGCCGGCCGTAAGCGACATTCACCACGTGCATGTCTGGGGACTGACACCGCAGCACCTGATGCTGACGATGCACGTATCGTTGAACGATGTACCGGCGCCGGCCACCCCGGTAATTCGGGAAGTGAAGCGCGTGCTGCGCGAGGCATACGGCATCAGTCATTCGACCATCGAAGTCGAATTCGACGACTGCGCCGACCATTGATAGCGAAGTTCGGTAGCGTGGTTTTTCAGGTGCGGAGTTTGTAGCCGGTGCGGAAAATCCACCAGATGATGACGAGGCAGATGCACAAGAATACGCAGGTCATCGACAGGCTCAGTGCGACGCTGACGTCCGCGTTGTCGTAGAAACTCCAGCGAAAACCGCTGATCAGGTACACAACCGGGTTGAACAGTGTCACGGTCTGCCAGAACGGTGGCAACATGCTGATGGAGTAGAAGCTGCCACCGAGGAAAGCAAGCGGCGTGATGATCAGTGCCGGAACGATCTGCAATTTTTCAAAGCCGTCGGCCCAGATGCCGAGGATGAAGCCGAACAGGCTGAAGCTCACCGAGGTCAGCACCAGGAATAGCAGCATCCAGAACGGGTGTGCAATGTGGATGTCAACGAAAAGACTTGCGGTCATGAGAATCGTCGCGCCGAGAATTACCGATTTTGTTGCTGCCGCGCCGACGTAGCCGGCGATCACTTCAACAAACGAGATCGGCGCCGACAGCACCTCGAATATCGTGCCGGTGAAGCGCGGCATGTGGATGCCGAAGGAAGCATTTGAAATGCTTTCTGTCAGCAACATCAGCATGATTAGCCCAGGCACAATGAATGAGCCGTAACCTACACCATCGATTTCAGCAATTCGTGAGCCGATCGCCGCCCCGAAAACGATGAAGTAGAGCGAGGTCGAGATGACCGGCGTTGCAATGCTCTGAAACAAGGTGCGACGCATGCGCGCCATTTCGAACCGATAAATCGAAGCGATGGCGTAGAAATTGAGATTCATCGCACTTCACCCCGGGCCACAGCGCTTGCAGGTGGCACTACTTGTTTTACGAGCCCGACAAAAATTTCCTCGAGAGAACTCTCGCTGGTCTCGATATCATGAAATCGAATGCCGGCATCGCTTATTTGCTGCAGCAGGGCTGTAATGCCGGTGCGTTCCGCACGCGTTTCGTAGGTGTATACGAGCCGGGTGCCATTGTCGGCGAGTTCGAGCGCGTAGCTTTCGAGTGAATCCGGTACTCGTGCAAGCGGCGCGTGCAAGTGCACGACCAGCTGTTTGCGTCCCAGCTCCTGCATCAACTCGTGCTTTTCCTGGACGCGAATGATTTCGCCATGGTTGATGACACCGATGCGATCCGCAATCATCTCGGCTTCCTCGATGTAGTGCGTCGTCAGGATAATGGTCACGCCGGATTCACGCAGGTCGCGCACGATCTGCCACATGTCCTTGCGGAGCTCAACGTCGACACCCGCGGTCGGTTCATCCAGGAAAAGGATGCGCGGCTCGTGCGCCAGCGCCTTGGCTATCAGAACCCGACGTTTCATGCCGCCGGACAAGGTCATGATCTTGCTGTCCTTCTTGTTCCACAAAGACAGCGACCTGAGAATTTTTTCAATGTGCTGCGGGTCGGCGGGACGACCGAACAGACCGCGGCTGAAACTCACAGTGGACCAAACGGACTCGAACATGTCGGTCGACAGTTCCTGTGGCACCAGGCCGATCATTGATCGGGTGTGGCGGAAATCACGGATAATGTCGCGTCCGTCCACCGTGATGCGGCCACCGCTCGGCCTGGTGATGCCGCATATGATATTGATCAGAGTGGTCTTGCCGGCACCGTTGGGTCCGAGCAGAGCGAAGATCTCGCCGGAATAGACATCGAGATTGATGTTCTTCAGCGCCTCGAAGCCGTCGGCGTAAGTCTTTCCCAGGCCTTCGACGCGGATTATCGGGGTTCCGGCAGAGTCTTGCATTACGTGCACCGTTGTCCAGTCGCTCGAAATCCGGCTAGTTCCGGTCGTCGGGATGGACGATGCCGATGTAGGGCAGGGTGCGATTTTGCTCCATATAGTCGAGCCCGTAACCCACTACCCATTCGTCGCCGATGCTGAATCCCAGGTAATCGATATCGACTTCCGCGGTTGTCATGTGCGCCTTGTGCAGCAACGCACAGGTGCGTATGGAGGCCGGGTTTCGAGATTTCAGCATGTCGATCAGGTAGTGCAAAGTCTGGCCGGTATCCACTATGTCTTCAACTATCAGAACATGGCGTCCTTCGATACTGCCGCGGACGTCCATGACCAGGCGTACCGCGCCGCTCGGAACCGAGCCGTGCTCGTAGCTGGAGACGGCGATGAATTCGATCGTGCGCGGAATGGTCAATGCGCGCGAAAGATCGGCGAGAAAAATAAACGATCCTTTGAGCACTCCGAGCAAAACCAACTCGTCTTTGCCCGAATAGTCCTTCGAAATCTGCTCTGCCAGCTCCCGAACGCGAGTATGTATGACAGACTCGCTGATCAGGATTTCGGGTTTGGTAGCCACTTTTTCATTTTCCCCTGCGAATGTCCGGCTGTACTGACGGAGCGCCGCCTATCCTAGGTGCGAACAAGCGGCCGGCGCAAGTTTGGTTCGACCGGCTTTTTCGCCCTGTGGCGTTTATCAATTGTATTTTCCGGGCCCTACGTCTATTGTCTCAGCCGCCACCCCTCCCTGGAGATGAAATTGTCGGACCCGACATTGGACAGAATTGAGAAGGAACTGCAGCTATTGAATGTCAACCTGGCCGAGGCGAACGACATTGCGATTTTGGCAGCGTACACGCCTGTGCCTGCGGACCTCGATACGGACAGTCGCAAAGCGCTGCGCAGGCTGCGCGACAAAATGATGTTACGAGCGCAAGGTCGCGCAGACGCCTGAAAAACGGCCCGGCCGGTTACTCGAGGCGAAAGCCCACGTTTGCCAGCAGTGCTGCGCTCTTGTGGAAATCGTCCTTGTCGGCGTAGCGAAGCACGACGGTAAAACTGCCGACGTCATGGCGAAACCAGTCCAGCTGCAAAGCCGGTGATTGTTCTTCGAGGCTGGTCACGAACGCAGCTGCGCGGTAGGGCTCGGCGAAACTGACCAAAGTCGTTCGACCGAGGTCCGAATACAAGTGCTCGACCCCCGAGTTGCTGCGCACCCGATTGCCGAGCACGTAATCCAGGTGACGCAGGATGTAGCCGCTGTACCACTCGGCGCCGGATGGGATGTCCATGCCGTCTTTTGCGATGCGGCCCGGTCCGTAGTTGTAAGCGGCGAGCGCAAGGTGCACGTTGCCGCCGTACTGCTGCAGAAGTTCATTGAGGTAGCGCGCGCCGGCTTCAATGTTCGTGCAGGGGTCGTAGAGTTCCGTCAACCGGAAAATGCCAAGGTGCCTTGCTGTTCCTGGCCATTGAATCTGCATCACGCCATGTGCGTTCGCCTTGGATCGCGCCATCGCATCGAAATCGCTTTCGCCGCGCGCAACCGCAAGCAGCAGCGTCTCCGGCAGGTTATGTGCGAGCGATGCAGATCGAAAGCACTGTGCGTGCGGAAAGCGGTAGCTCGGCTTGATGTCGGTATCACTTCGCAAGTACTGCTTCCACGCCAGCTCCGGGTCGATGGCTGTTTTCGGCCCGGCAATGGAATACGAAGCTATCGTCAGCGTGACGGCACAGGCAAACGCGGCAAGCCAGCTTCTCATGAGCCGGGCAGGTCGAGGCCTGTCGCGGCCTGGATCTTCGACAGTTTGGCCTGTCGCTCGAGATCACTGTCATAGGCGAAGGCAACTTCGTAAACGCCGGTTTTCACCTTGACGACCCGGTAATCGAGCCCTGTAACCCTTTCCAGTTGCGAGACGAAGCCACGCGCTGCGATTTCACTACGAAACGGATTCCAGAAGGAATGCCAATGCCGTTCCTGCAGCGGTTCGACCGGCAGTACGTCGTCAATAGAATTTTCAATCGATGCGTGCTGCATTGTATCGGCCGCGCCAGGGGTCGAATCTGCGACGATCGCAACGTCGTCATCGGATATTGTTGGCGACGCTGCAATGGGTTCCGGCGGCGATTCATCGACCGGCACCGCAGCCATTTCTATTTGGCGTTGCTTTTCCTTCAGGCTCTGCAGCGCTTCGTCGAAGCGGCTCTTGTCCAGGTGCGGATTCGACAGATGAAATTCCGGCATGCCGAGAATCAGCAGTATGGCGCCGATCGAAACGGCCGACCCGACTATGAATCCCAGCAGGCGAATCATGGTTCCATCCTCAATACACGTTTCTGACGCGAATGATTTGCCAGTCGATCTGTGCTTTCCAGTGATCGGCTATCGCATTCAGCTCGGTGATCCAGCGTTGCAGCACAGCTCCGCGCAAGCCGCTGCGTACGGAAGATGTACAGCGTTGCGGCAGTTGTTCGATATGGCGAGCAATAGCGCGCGCGGCCTTGGTGTCGCTTGCCGCGACAACGTAGTAAGTCTCCATGTCGGGCTCCAGCTCCCAGCTTTCGCCGGGCAGCCACGAACCGGTTCCGGGGTCATCGGCGCGCAGTGCAAAATTCACGGATTCATTGGCGCGCACGACGCGCGCAGAGGCGCGGCGATCGCAGCGATCATCGGCCAGTCGGACGAGCCCCCGGTTGAGCTGGTGATTGAGGAAAAAGACGACGGCATCTTCGTTGCTCCGCGCCTGCAGGGCAAAGCATTCGAATCGAGTGCTGCAAGCCGGGTAATCGTCCAGCTGCACCAGGCGTGAGGCGCTCAGTACCGTTCCCGCCCGGCTCGCCGCGACGGCCGGCACGAACGGCACCTTCTCCGCGTCGATGAAAGGCTGTTGCATGTAAACGTACGCACTTGCGCTGATCGCCGGAAGATCCGAAGCGGTGTCCCGCGGTCTTACGGTTATCCAGTACTGGTACAGGTCGTCATCGACACGGTGTGCTTTCGCCTCGATGGCGGCGTTGGCCTGAGTAGCATCGGTCGTCAATTGCAGTGCGCGATAGGCGGCAAGGTTGTTGGCAACGAGCTCGATCATATTCTGTGGTTCGCCCTCGTCGTCGAACACCGGTGTCGCAACGTACTCGCCGGCAACCTGCTGCAGCAGCGAACAGCCCAGTTTGTGCGCGAGGTGCGCGGCGAGCATGTCGGACTGCGATTCGTCGAACGGTGCCGCACGTTCGCCGAGGAATGACAGGTCGGTGGCAACTTCCCGCCATTTTCGGTGTTGTGACGTGCTCAACGCACCGTTCCAGGTTTTGCCGAAGCCGCTGACCCAGCTGCGATCCTCGAGATCCAGCGCACGCAGCGACAACTCGAATTCGCCGCTGCGTTTTTCTGCAAGCTCCAGGCCGATGTAGTAATGAACGACATCTGCGCTGCAATCGACACCGGTGCCGCCAGGCACGTGCCCGAATTTTGGCTGGTCGGGCTGCCAGGTAATCCTCACGCCGGGCGTGTCCATCAATGCCAGCTGCAGGCGATCGCGCAGCGCGATCGCCAGTGCGCTGGCAACCGGCTGCGGGTTGCCATCTTTCATGACAACCAGTCGCAACGATTCATTGCGAAACCGTGGGTGTGTCGAAAGTTGACTGGCAACGTAAGGCGTCAGTTCGTTGTCGATCCAGCTTTCCAGCGCGACCGGGCGCGGCGCGGCAACACTCTGAGTGGCGGCCACCACTGACAGAACTGTTGTGAAGATCGCAGCCCGGATACTCATGTCAGCGCTCCAGCCGAATTTCGCCGTTGCTGCCGATGATCAGCGAGCCGCCTTTGGATTCGGCCAGGATCTGCGTGAGTTGACCGGTTGTCACCGGCGGCAAGGTCACGCCCCACTGGGGGGTGCCGGGAAGTGCGGCACCGGAACGCAACAGTGCACGTTTCACTTCGACAGGAACGGTCGAGCCGTCCATTTCGTGAAATTGTCCGGGTGTGGATGACGGCCAGAAATTCATCTTGCTGCCATCGATTGTCAGTCGCATGGTCTTGTCGGCCGATATGGCGAAAAAGCCGACGTCCTTGCTGGAAATCAGCCGCGTCAATGCGGTGTCGTCCTCGAATTGCAACGTGAATCCCTCCCTCTCCGGTACGATCGGTGTCGCGACGGGCTCCACGACAGCGGGGTTCGGCGCGTTTACGACATGCCGGTCAGCGGCAACCGGCTTCGGCCGCGTCAGTATTATCGGTTGCTCCAAAGCGGCTGCCTCGACAGCAAGCTTTTTTGCTTCGACCGCTGCGGGTGAAGCAATCGGCTTCTCTTCTTCGATCGACAGCGGCGGAATTGCGCTTATATCCGGTGTTGTCGCTTTGACGGGCGCCGGCGGCAGGCTCTGTACCAGCGCGAATATTGCTACGAGGCAAAGCGACAGTATGGCCATGAAGCGCATCACATCCGTCTGCAATTCGGCGGCCCCGCCGGCATCCGGATCGAACCCGCGCCCCATGGCATACATCAGCGGTGAGCGGCTCACGTCCCGCCTCCCGGCGCTGCGTCCTTCGTCGTGGCCTGACTCTTGAGGTGCCCCTCAATGCGCTCGAGCGAATCGCGCATGCGCGAAGTATCGGCGCGCGCCGCCTGGTCGTAGCAGTGCTGCAGCGCGGAGCCGAGTGTCACCGACTTGTAAACCCGCATGAGATATCCGCCGATGCCGCCGAAAATGGTCGTCGACAATGCCAGCAGGATGCCGCCGTCCACCATACGTCTCAGTACTTCGGACGCACCGTCACGCAGCCCTTCCTGGTCTCCGAGAGCAAACAGCAGCGCACTGCGCATGCCGATTGCAGTCCAGATGACACCGGTACCGAAGAACAACGTTGTCCAGATATCGGTCAGGTGATCCAGTTGCACGATCTCATTCAGCGGCTTTCCGCTTTCGAGGTGATGACGCAGCCGACGAACCGTGACGAAAAAAGCGATCAATAACAGGGCGAAAACAGGAATCGACGAGCCGAGATTCGTGTACGCCCATTGCAGCCAGCCGCCTATGTCGGCTTCCTGCGAACCGGAAAAACTGATGAGTTGGGTGCGCGCAAGTATGTAGAGAAGGGCGGCGGCGCCGACGAACGAGCCGAAGGCGCCCGCCGTAAGTCCCTGGATGAATCGCTGGCTTCTTGCCTTGTCCATGCCACGGAAGTCGTTTTATCTGCCGGCCGCACAGGCCGTACAGGTTGCTTCCAGAACGAGCTCGACCTCCTGGTAGAGCTCGTCGGCCCGGTAATAGCCCTCGTTGTCGAGGCTCACTTTCAGCAGCCCGCGTTCCTTGTCGCCGAGCTCGCGCTCCATCTCGAGCATGACGCGTTCGCGGCGCGGGCAAGTATGGGAACAATTGTTGTAGTCGCCCTGCAGCGACATGAACTTCACATTGAAATAACGATTGTAGTAATCCTTGGCCTGGCGCTGGCTCAGGAGCCCTTCGTCGCTGGACCACATCAGGAAGTCACTGAAGATGCGTTTGTTCTCCGGCTTCGGATCGCCTTCCGCGACGCGCAACAGATCATCGTAGTAGCTGTCGAAGTGCGCCTCGCAACCGCTGCTCAAGGTACGCTTCACATCATCGACTGCCGAGTCCAGGTTCTTGCTTTGCGTGCTGCCGCAAGGCGGTGTCGATGCGCAAGACGCAAGCGCAATAACAGTGGCGAGAAGAAGGAAGAGCGAGGCGAGTCCGCGTAGGGTGGTCATGACGATTCTCCGATGAATTTTTCAGTTTTCGAGCGGGCTTCGGTAGGCTTGCTCGATGTTGCCGGGAGGCGGACCGGCTATTTGCACGCGGCTTGCTTCGTCACCGAACAAAATCGATTTGACGCCGCCGACGACTTCCATCATTTCCGGCGTGATAGTGCCGAAGGACTGGTTCAGTTGCTCGATAAGCGTCGCGCGGGCGATCTCCTCGCGTGTTCGCGCAATCAATGTGCTGGTTTCTTCCATATCGAGGTAGATATCAGAAGCAAGAACAGCCAGAGACTGGTCGCTCTGGCTGCTCGATGACGCCACCAGCTGGTAATACTGGCGGAATCTTTCCGAGAGTCGCATGCCGGATTTGCCGCGCATGCTCGGGGCCGTTGCAGCGGCGCTAGGTTGCGGATTGCCACCGAGCAGAGTTTCCTGCAGCGTCCATGACGTCATCTTGTTGCCGAGTTCGCTGCGCAGCCGTTTTTCGAGACTGAGGCGGGTGTTGTTGACAGTGTGTTCCATGTCCGGCAGGCGCTCTTCCATGATGCCGAGCATTTCGAGATAGGTTGCGCCGAGTTGCCGCGACAGGCGCTGGCAGCCAGGATCGTTTTCGGCGCCCTCGCATTTGCTTTGTTCGTACAGTTCCTGCTGCTGGTCCAGCCGGCCGATGACTTCCTGCAGGCCGGTTTCCATTTCCTTTGCGACGGAGCTGGTCTGGCGGAGGTCTTCGACCACGGTGGTCGGGAACAGGCGGATGGTCGGCGCAGAGGTATTGGCGATTGCGCTGTTAGCCATTGCAATGCACGCGAAAGCAACGATACCGATGATCCAGGCCAGACTGGCCGCGGGGCCCGTCGTCGAAAACTGTGCGGGCAGCGTGCCCTTATGACCGTTGATGACGTTCATATCGTCTCCCTCTTGTGTGACGATACGGTAGTGCCAAGTCGCTGAATGGAAGCTGAATAGCCCCGGGAATCAACGCGGCAGGCGGCTTACAGCCTCGTCAAGGCGATTTATGACCTCGTCGACCTCGATCAGCGCCATGACGCCGGGCTCCTCTATTTTGGTGCCCCAGCGAATCTCTTCCGGCGCTTTGTTGCGAAATTGCCGCGCGGCCTGCGGAAACTTGTCTATGCACAGGTCGAGGGAGTGGTACGGACCGCCGCGAATCGACCAGGTGCAGGCGTGCAGCCCGATAACCGGTTTGCCGAGTGCATTCGCCATGTGGGCGGGGCCAGAATCGGGCGAAAGTACGACGTCGGCGCGTTCCAGCAAGCCCATCAACTGCTCGAGTGTCAGTTGCCCGACCAGGTTGTCGGCATTGTTTTGCATGGCCGTTTCGATATCCCGGCCCATGTGTTTCTCGATTTCCGATGGGCCGCCAGTCAGCACGATGCGCATGCCGTGGGTCGCGACCGCGTAATCGGCCACGGCCGCATAGCGGTCGGCAAGCCAGTTGCGATGCACGTGACTCGAGCAAGGCGATATCAGCAGCGTGCGCTGCTCGCCAGGAAGACGTTCGGCGGCATGCTGCCGGCTGGCCTCGGTGACCGGAAAATCCCAGACCGGTTCGTCGGCGTCGAGCCCCAGAGCCCGTGCGAATGCCAGGTGACCCTGTACCTGGTGTTGCTTCGCCGCGGGCGGAATGACATGCGTCATGAACAGGTGGTGCAGGTCCCGCGCCCGCGCCTTGTCCCAACCGAGCTTTATCCGCGCGCGAACGCAGGCGCCGGCGAGATTTGCCCGGGCGGAAGTCTGCATCTGCACCATGATGTCGAACTTTTCGCCGCGAAGTTGCCGGCGCAACTCCCGATAGCCGCGCCAGCCTGCTTTCTTGTCCAGCGTGACGAAACGAATGCCATCGATAAGCGACAGCAGCCTGTGTTCCACCACGGCACATACCCAGGTAATGCGCGTTGCAGGCCATTGGCGCTGGATTGCGCGCAATACCGGCACGGCATGGGTGACATCCCCGAGCGCCGAGAGGCGCACAATGCAAAGCGAGTCCGGGGCGCTTGACAGCGGCTCCATGGTTTTTACTGACATTGCCGGAACCCAGGGATCGGGGAAAAGTGCGGACCATTGTGGTCGATCGCTGCATTATAATCACGGCGACAAACGACCAGCGAACCGCGACGCCCGATCCGGAGAATCCATCCATGCTGCAGACATTCGATCAATCACGCCTGGCCGGCGCCGGACCCAATGACCTTTCCGATGCGCTCGAAGAAGGCGCCATCGTGTTTTTTCCCAGTTCACCGGTGCCGCTGCCGTCGCCAGATGATTTGGAGTTTTTTAGAGTTGAGCTCCCTAAATTGTTGAAATTAAAAAATATTTCCTATCATCCAGAAGCCGGCCATGTGCGCGGACTGGGCGATGCCGACGCGGCAACCGCGCAGCGCATTACGCGCGTACTCACCGGCGTCAGCGGCGAGATCGAGCGGTTCCTGAAAGCGAAAGCGCCCGGCCTGACGAAAGACTGGACCGTGGGTACCTGCAGTTTCCGGCCCATCCAGGAAAAAGGCCGCAACCTGAAACCGCACGCGAGCAATGAACTCGTGCACGTCGACGCGGGCGCCTACGGCGCAACCAACGGTGACCGTATCCTGCGGTTTTTCATCAACGTGAACCCGACCGAGGACCGAGTCTGGGCCAGCAAGGGCACCTTTCCCGCGGTGTATCAGCGTTACGGCAAGGCGGCTGGAATTGCGGTCGCCAATCCGGGTACGAACTATCTTCGAAAAGGACCGCTGGATCACCTGAGAACCGGCTTGCTGAAGGGTGTCGCTGCGCTCGGCTTGCCGGCGGCGCATGTGCTCGATTCCTCGCCCTACGACCGCGTAATGCGCAGGTTCCACAATTTCATGAAAGACACGCCCGCGTTCCAGCAGGATACCGAGGGTCATGTGGAGTTTCGATTTCCGCCTTTCTCGGCGTGGATGGTGTTTACCGACATGGTGAGCCACGCCAGCCTTTCGGGGCAGCATGCCTTCGTGCACACGAGCATCGTGCGGCTGGCGAGCTGCCGGAAGCCCGAACTCGCGCCTTACAACATCCTCAGGCAGTCCGCGGCCTGAGCTCGACCGCGTCGCTCAGGGCGCGTCGACGATCTGGAAAATGCCGCCGGTGCCGAAGTCGAGCAGGTAGATCTCGCCGTCGATGTCTTCGGCGAACGAGGCGATACTGCGGCCGCTTGCTAACAGCTCGTCGGCGACCGTGCCTTGCATGCTGTTCGCGGGAACGCTGAATATCCTGCCGCTGCTGAAATCGCCGAACACGTAATGACCTGCCAAACCGGTCACCGCCATGCCACGATAAACGTAACCGCCGGTGACCGATCCGCCGAGCGTACGACCGTACTCGGTGATCGGATCGACAAAATTAGTGCTGCAACCGACCGAGGGATTGAAGCAATGTGCGCCTTCGCGCTGGCGCCAGCCGTAATTCATGCTGCGTTCGACGCGGTCGATTTCCTCCCATGAACTCTGGCCAACATCGCCCAACCAGAGTGCTCCGGTCAGGCTGTCGAAACTCCAGCGCCAGGGATTGCGAAAGCCCCAGGCGTAGATTTCGGGGCAATCTGCCGCGCCAACACCCTGGGAGCACAGCGGGTTGCCGGCGAAGGGATTGTTTGCCGGTATGCCGTAAGGCGCGGGCGCGTCGACATCGATGCGGACGATAGTGCCGAACAGGTTCTGCGTATTCTGCCCGTTGTTGTTGGGATCGCCGCCGCTGCCGCCGTCGCCGAATCCTATATACAGGAAACCGTCCGGGCCGAAGGCAATGTGGCCGCCGTTGTGATTGCCGAAGGGCTGCGCCATCGACAGCAATACCTGCTCACTCGCAATGTTCAGCGTAATGCCGCCATCCTGGCTGACAAAGCGCGAAATCCGCGAAATGAGGCCGTTCGCGTTGCCGGTGTACGAAACATAGACCTCGCCATTGTTTGCAAAGTCGGGATGAAACGCGAACCCGAGCAATCCGGCCTCGTTCGGGCCGTCGTCGACGATCGCCGTCAGGTTGGCGAACACGGTGCTTTGAGCGACGTTCGGATCGTTGTTGAAGACGCGAATGATTCCCGCCTGCTCGGCCACGTACCAGCGCGTGTCGTTGCCCGGCAGCTGCAACATCGCCAGCGGCCGAATAAAACTCAGTTGGGAATAGGCCCTCTGCGTTGCGATGTCGACGCCGCCGGGTGGCGGAGGCGGTGGGGGCGGCGGGCTGAATCCGTCATCGCTGCCGCCACCACCGCAGGCAGTCAGCGACAGCAGTAGCATTGCCGGTGCAATCGCGCGTAATCCACTTCCGAGCATCTTGTTCATAGTATTTTCCGCATCCGCCTGTACGTCCAAGGTAAACCAGTGCCCGCCATTGTCAATCTGTCCGCTTAATGCGACAGCATTCCGCAAGAGAAATTCCTTGGTCCTGCGCCATGCAGGCCAGTGCGGCTGGACAGCAGTCCGGCCGGACGGCCATTATGTCAGCGCCAGCAGCCTGTTGAGTGCTGCGTAAACAAGAGTCAGAAAGGGCGGGGACGAATGAACAAGCGATGGACTTTTCTTCTGGCCGGCGTGCTGGCGGCCTGTGGCGACGTGACGGTCGAGCATTCCGTCGACGCGGCAGCAGTCGAACGACCGAAAATTCGCATCGATACGGACGAGGTCTACTCGGCAACGAGCGTCGGCCAATACAAAGGCAGTCACGACGATATTTACCGCCACATCGATGCCAATCTCGACGGCCACCTGGTCAATATCCAGCGTTGGCTGCGCCAGCCCTCGATCAGTGCGCAAAACACCGGCATCCGGGAAATGGCCGAACTGCTGCGAGATGACCTGCTGGCAATCGGCTTCCAGGAAGCCGAACTGGTTCCCACAGACGGCCATCCCGGTGTCTGGGGTTACTACGACGCGGGCGCCGAAAAAACACTGATGCTTTACCTGATGTACGACGTGCAGCCGGTCGATCCCGAAGATTGGCAAAGCCCGCCGTTTGCCGCGGAACTGGTCGAGCACGAGCTCGGCACGGTGTTGATGGCACGCGGCGCGACCAACCAGAAAGGACCGCAACGTGCATTCCTGAACGCGGTGCAATCGATCATCGACGTGCGCGGTGAGTTGCCGGTCAACCTCATGGTAGCGGCGGAGGGCGAGGAGGAACTGGGATCGCCACATTACCCGCAAATCATCGATCGCTACGAGGAGCGGCTCAAAGCGGCGGACGGCGCAATTTTTCCCTTCAACTCGCAGCGACCGGACGGCAGCCTGTCATTGCTGCTGGGTGTCAAGGGCATCATCTATTTCGAACTCGAAGCCAGGGGCAACGCAGGCGGCGGACCTACCAGGGCAGAGATTCACGGTTCCTACAAAGCGCTGGTCGATTCACCGGTGCTGCACCTGATCCAGGCCATTGCGTCGATGACCAGCAAGGACGGCAATACGATCGTCATCCCCGGTTACTACGACGGAATTCGTCCGCCGAATGAAGAAGAGCAGGTGTTGATGAACGGCGTATTGGCGACCAGCAACGACGACGATGTGAAGGCGTCGCTCGGCGTCGATACCTGGCTTGATGGTTTGACCGGCGCGGATGCGATTACCGAACTCCTCTTCATGCCGACGCTCAATGTAGATGGTATCTGGGCAGGTTACACAGGCGAAGGAACCAAGACCATCCTGCCGCACATGGCGACGGCGAAACTGGACTCCCGACTGCCACCCGGTATCGATCCCGAGGAAGCGCTGCAGAAAATTCGCAACCACCTGGATGCGAACGGGTTTGCCGATATCGAGATGCGTCGAATGAGCGCTTATCCTGCCGCGCAGACCTCGGTCAATTCGCCGCTGGTGCAGGCGGCAATTGGCGTCGGCAACAAATACACCGAAAGAGTTTCCGTGAATCCGCGCATTGCCGGCAGCGCACCGTTCTACCAGTTTACCGAAAGACTCGGAATTCCGATGGTGCCCTTTGGCATAGGTTACGGTACCGGCGCGCACGCGCCAAACGAGTTCATGCTGATCGAGCCGAAGCCGGAATCGCCTGTCGCGGGCCTCGCGGAAATCGAGAAATCCTACGTGGATCTCCTTTACGCCCTTGCAGAAAAATAGCCCGGGAAGAATGTTATGGATTTCAAATCTTTTGCGATCGTATTTGGAACAGTGTTCCTGGCGGAACTCGGGGACAAGACTCAGCTGGCGACAATCCTGTTCGCGACCCGCGAGTCGGCCGGACCCTTGTTCGTTTTCTTGGCGGCATCGCTGGCGCTGGTGGCGTCCTCGGCAATCGCCGTCGTAATCGGCTCGGCGATTTCCGGATGGATGAATCCGCGGTACCTTGCATTTGCCGCGGGAGCAGGTTTCCTGATCATTGGTTTTTGGACAATCTGGAGCGCCTGGAGCCAGCCATGAGTCAAGCGGTTTACCAGTTATTGAAATAGGGGGCGGCAAAACGCTGCCCCCTTTTTTCATCGCCTAGAATTCCAGCTCGAATTCCACTTCGTCGGCCGTAATGGCCATTGATGAAGTTTCGGTCCCGCTTGCCTTAACCAGCGAGCCTGCTGATACGCGATTAAAGAATTCCGCGCCCGTGATGATGCTGTCGTCGGTGTCGCGGAAGGCCGTACTGCCGTTCGTCGTTATGCTGACTCCGAGTATAGTGAAGGAGGGATCAGAAACCGTTTCGACGAATCCCTGCAGAATGGTCCTGCTGTCGATGTCCTCCCGTTCCAGGATGGCAGCAGCGATCTGGCCGCTTCCTGCCGGCAGTTCGCTGCCGCGAATTTCCAGGTAGTCGCCGGCATTCAGATCGCCGATCGTCAGTGGATCTACATCGGCGCTGCTCTTGTCTTCAAGTCTCGTCAGGGCATCGACGTTGAATGTGATTCCCAGCATGACCAGCGAATTGCCGGCAGCGTTGACGGAATCAACCAGGGCGGTTACCCGAACCGCTTTGGCGCGCCGGATGTCGACTTTCTCCGCGATGATGATTCCGCTCGAGTTCAGCGTGCCATCGACCTCCACTTTGACGTTCAGGCCGAGATCCGCAGCCACACCGCCTTCGAACACCGTGCTTCCATTCGTGATCACGGAGACGCCACTGACATCGAAGTCCTGCGCGGATACGAAACGGGTGATGAAGCCTTCGATTTCGACGTAGTCGCCGTTGGCACCGGTGATCACTCCGCCTTCGAACTCGACCCGCGAAGCCACAAGCGCGCCGCTGCCATCCAGCGCAGTTCCTTTGGCTTCGACGAAGTCGCCGTTGCTGATCTGGCCGCCGGGGAAGTTGTCGAGCACTGCGGCACTGTAGTCAACCGCAAGTGCGTTTATAGAGAATCTGGAGTTCGCCGCATCCAGATTGCTCACGACACCGTGAACCTCAAAGGAGGTCCCGACAGGCTTTTTCTCGATTCGCGTTGCGACAACGCTGCCATCAGAAGTGGTTTGGCCGCTGACCTCGACGATATCACCGACAATGAGTCCAGCGAGTGACGCCGGCTGTATGTTGTCATCGAAGGAAGTCTCCGGGCTGATTATGACGGTTTGCCCGAGGACGACGAGCCGGTTCATCGCCAGGTCGATGCTCTGAATCGGTCCCTTGACGTTCTCATTGAAGCTGACTTCCTGCGCTGTGCCGGTCGTCAGGTTGTCATCGATTTCGCCTTTCACTAGGACGACATGTCCGACCCGCAGATCGCTCTCACTGCCCGGCGAGTCGTCGACCGTGAAGGTGGCGGATGACGTGTCGTAGCGCACGCCGTTGACGACAATACTGCCGAACGTGGAAATCGGTCCGAAGGCTACGCCGGTTCGGCCGATACCGCCGACCGGTGGCGGGGCATTATTACCCGGCGGCGCGTCGGAGCCGCTTCCTCCGCAAGCTGCCAGGACCATTAGGAATAAAGTCGTCAAAAACACGGATAGAATTTTCATGATTGCTTGCCTTCTGGTAATTGGCCGTCAATTGCGTAGAGCCCCACGCCCAGCCTAATTGGTACGAATTTGGAGTTGTCATCGCTTACCCGATGCTGGTTCAGCCACTCATCGATCTCCTCGAGGAATTGCTGGCCACGCTCGTTCAGGAACGCGTGAAATTCTTTGGCGGCACCGGGATCGACGCGATCGTCGACCGCAAACCCTTCGAAACGGCGCTGCTTGCCGGACCCACTGACGTTGTCCTCGAGCGTTCTGGCATGGTCGAAGAGGTTCGAACCAAAAAACCGGATATTTTCTTCCGACATCGGCACCGGCATGTGAAATCGACTTTTCGCGACAACTTTCCTGGCTCGCTCGTCGAATTCCACGGTACCTGCCGATTTCAATTCCTTCATGAGTGTCTGGAACGGCGTGTCACCACCGTAACGCTGGAAAAGCGTCTCGAAACTGGGAGCGGGACCCCGTTCCGGAAGCGTAAGCGGCGCGCCGTGGCCGTCGCTGTAAAGGGGGTCCTGATGCCATCCCGACAACAGGCGGGTTGCGTCGTTGGTTTTTCCTGGCTTGGCCTCGGTTTTCTGCAACAGCAGATCGCGCTGGTGTTTGATTTCCTTACGACTTATCCCGGTCAGTATGGAGACCCTGGAGACATTGGTCGGACGGCCACGGATACCGAATTCTCTGCTAGCAACCTCGACGAAAACGGACTTGGAAAGGTCGGAAAACTGTTTCCAGGTGACACCGCATTTCATCAGCAAGGCCGCGACAGGCCGAAGCAAAAGCCGGCAGGCCTGATCGACGGATTGGCTGATGGTCGTATCCATAGTTGAGTAAAATAATCTCAATAACGGTAAAAGTCAAGCATGCTTCCGGGCTTTCAGCCGAATGCGCCCAAGACCACATCCAGCAGACCCGTTACAGCTCTCAGTCTCGAGCCCAGTCCGGGCCGCTTCTGTGAAATGATTGTCGGCATGGCTGTCCGTCCCTCGACTATTCCAGCGTTCATCGTCGTTGCAGCGATTTTGCTTGCCAGTTGCGGCGAATCGAATGACGCGGATTCCGCCGACTGGCGTCGCGCAGATGTTCTCAAACGCGGCAATGGGGGGGAGCCGGAAACTCTTGATCCGGCGCTTGCCGAAGACATACACGCGTTCAATGTGTTGATGGATCTATTCCAGGGCCTGGTCACATTTGATGCGTCGGGCTCACCGGTGCCCGGTTCGGCAGCAACCTGGGTCGTCAGCAACGAGGGCCTTCGGTGGACTTTCGACTTGCGCAAGGATGCACGATGGTCCAACGGCGAACCGCTCGTCGCGCAGCATTTTGTCGACGGGATTCGGCATGTCGTCGGGCCCGGCAGCCGGTCGCCGAGCGCTTTCTTACTCGAGGCACTCGAAAACTACGGTGGCGTCATGAACGGCGAGGTACCGCTCTCCGATCTCGGTGTGTACGCGCTGGATGATTTCACCGTCCGTATCGAACTTGCCAGGCCCGTGCCGTATTTCGCCAGCATACTGGCAATGCCCGTTGCCTACCCCCGGCTGACGGACAAGCACAGTAATCCGGCGTCATTCAGAGATTCGGCGAAATTCGTCGGTAATGGAGCGTATGTGCTGGACGAATGGCAGGTCGGCAGCTTCATTCGTCTGAAGCGAAACGATCTATTTCATTCAGCGGCCGATGTATCTATTGATACAGTCGAATACCTTGCAATCGAGAACCCTCTCTCCGAATACAACCTCTATCGCACAGGCGAACTCGATATCACCGCTACTATCGATTCGACGATTCTTGCCGACGTTCGCGCGGAACGCCCTTACGAGCTATCGATATCGCCCGGCCTTGGGATCTACTACCTGGCTTTCGATCTGACCGAGGCGCCAACGAATGATCGCGAGTTGCGCAAAGCGCTTTCGATGGCCGTCGACAGGAACAAACTCTCGCAGCTGTTGGGGCGTGGTGAAGTTGCAGCATTCAACCTGGTGCCACCCGGAGTGTCCGGGTACGAACCCGTTGAATACGATTGGAAAGACTTGACGACAGACAAAAGGGAGAATGCCTCGCGTTACGCGTACAATGCCGCCGGATACAGTCAGGATTATCCGTTGAAGGTAACGCTGACTTATGATGCCGGCGACGTGCACGAAAAGATTGCGCTTGCGGTCAGTTCAATGTGGCGAGAAGTCCTCGGAGCTGACGTGTCGCTGCAAAAGCTTGAATGGAAGATATTTCTGGCGACTCGCGAGCAGAGATTCGAATGGGAGATCATGCGTTTTTCGTGGTTTGGAGATTTTGATGATCCGACGACGTTTACCGGCCTTTTCAGGAGTAACAGTCTGCAGAATTTGCCAGGCTACCGTAATTCGCAGTTCGACCAGCTGCTGGATTCTGCCGACGAACACGGGAACCAGGCAGATCGCAAGCGATTGTTGAGCGAAGCGGAGCGGGTGTTTCTCGATGACTACCCCATAATCCCGTTGTATTTCTATGTAAACAAGCATTTGGTGAAGCCACGCGTTCAAGGATACATGCCGAATGTCATGGACAGACATCCATCGCAAACCCTGCGTTTGAAGTGACCCTGTTGGCTGCTTGACGCTGCGAAGCTTTAATGCCTGGCGCCCTTAAGGTAAATTACGGCGGACCCGCCGGATAACTAGATCCTAAGACTTGTTGTCTCAGTTGTTTTGTAGAGACGACACGGAGATTCGATATGTCTTTGCCAGCACTGATCAATTTGATCGTATTCTCGGGTCTTGTCGCACTGCTGATGCGAATCCGCTCGCCGAAGTTCTCGCTGTCGCAGCAGATTCTCGCGGGTCTCGTTGCCGGCGTGCTGTTCGGATTCGCGTTGCAACTGATGTATTCGGGAAATGCCGAGGTCATGTCCGGCACATTGACCTGGACAAATCTCGTCGCAGATATCTACGTCAATTTGCTCAAAATGATTGTCATGCCGCTGGTGCTGATCATGATGATCGCCGCCGTAGTCCGCATGAGCGATATCGCTGCGCTCGGCAAAATCGGCGGGTCGGTCATAGGCATCCTGATCGCTACGACAGTCGTCGCGGCGTTGGTCGGCATCACCATGGCAAACCTGTTCGGGCTGACGGCAGAAGGGCTGACTGAAGGTGCCCGGGAACTCGCACGAGCCGATGTTCTCGTGGCGCGCCGTGAGTCCATTGCGGATCTCGGCTTCGCAGACATGGTGCTGAAATTCGTGCCGTCGAACGTATTCCTGGATCTCACCGGTGCGCGCGACACTTCGATTATTGCCGTCGTCCTGTTCGGCATCCTGTTCGGTATCGCCGCGCTGATGGTGGCGAGGGACAATCCAGCGCAGGGCGAGATGATTCGCAACGGTGTCAACGCGTTCCAGGCCGTCATCATGAAGCTGGTGCGTATCGTCATGGCGCTGACCCCGTACGGCATCCTTGCGTTGATGACAAAGGTCGTAGCCGGATCCAATGCTGCAGATATCCTGAACCTGCTGTCATTTATCGTTGCGTCCTACGTCGCGATACTGATCATGTTCGGTGTGCATGCCTTGTTGCTAGGTCTCGCAGGTACCAACGTTCCGGATTACTTCCGCAAGGTCTGGCCTGTATTGACGTTTGCGTTTACGTCTCGCAGTTCGGCTGCAACCATTCCGCTGAATGTCGAAACGCAGATAGATGAACTGAAAGTTCCGTCGCCGATAGCGAATTTGTCTGCGTCTTTCGGCGCAACGATAGGGCAGAACGGATGTGCAGGAATCTATCCCGCCATGTTGGCCGTGATGGTTGCTCCGACAATGGGTGTCGATCCGACAAGTCTCAGTTTTATTGCGGGACTGGTTGCTGTAATCGCGATCAGCTCCTTCGGCGTAGCTGGTGTAGGCGGTGGTGCGACGTTCGCTGCGCTGATCGTGCTGCCGGCAATGGGATTCCCGGTGACGATCGCAGCGCTCTTGATTTCCATAGAACCGCTGATTGACATGGCGCGCACGGCACTCAACGTCAACGGTGCAATGACGGCCGGCGTGTTGACCAGCCGGATTGTGAAAACGCAGCCGGACGATGTACAGGTCCCGTCCGGCGGCCTTCGGGCGACCGCCGGAGACTGACCGGTACTCAGGTTCTCGCGAGTTCCGCGGCGGGGCGGAAACCGAATGCCTTTTTCAGTACGATGCCGGCCGGGCAAAATCCGGTGTAAGACTGCTGAAAAAGGTTGGCACCCACGAAAACGGTAAGCCATACGAAGCCCGGGTGAACGGCGTAGGTCAGTACGACGGACAGCAGGACCATGAATCCTGCAAACGCTTCGACGGCGCGTTCAAGTGACATTTTCTTGCTCATTGTCATTCTCCTAGTAGTGATAACGGATTCGAATATAGGCGTTGCTCGCGTCCTGCAGCTGGCCGAAAAAAGTGTGCTCGTCCTTGCCATCAAACAGATTGGCGCCAGCCGTCACTGACCACTGGTCGTCGCGCCGGTAAGCGAACACCGGTCGCAGGTAGAAGTCGTGATCGCTGGGCGAAAAGAAGGAGAACAGGGACCAGGTAAACTTGTCCCGCCCGGTACGCCAGGTCAGTCGGTTTGTCAGCAGATGGCGGAACTCGTCCGCTTCGTATTGCGGGTAGGGCGAATTGTCGATCAAAGCATCATGATCGAGGGTCCACTCGAGGAAGTATTGCAGGCCAACCGTAAAATTGGCCTTTGCTTCCCATTCGTATCCCGTGAGAAATCGAAACTGGTCGTTCGGTATCCGCGGATCGCTGCCGTTGCGGTCGTCGCGCGAATCGTAATAGGAAATCTCGGCGTTCAGCAGCCCCGGCCCGGCCGGCTGCCGTAAACTCGCACCGAGCGAGTTCATCGGAGCGAAAGTGGCCTGCAGCGTTTCGGTCAACGCGTTCGGCTGCTTGAAGAAGCCGCGATAGGCGTAAATCGCGTACTCGCGGCTTTCGACAGTACGAAACAGCCGCAGTGCGAACTCGCCGTTCGACAAGCTCTTGCTCGGTTCAATTGCCGACAACGGCGGCGATGGCGCGACGTTACCGCCGGCAAGTGGCGAGAAGAACGAGAACCGCTCGCCGGTCAGGTAGTTGTCCGGTTCGAATACGGGAGTCCACGAGAAGTCGACATTGACTGCCGGCGCATACAGGGTGACGCGTACGGCATTTCCGGCAGCTTTCAGGTACTCGTCATCACGGCCGGCAAAAAAGGACACGAAATCTTTTGGAAACAGATCGTTCAGAAAGACGAGATCGCCGGTGCCCCAGGTCTGCACCTGCCGCCCGAGATTGACGTCCGTGCTCTTGCCGGCGGTAAACGCGATCGTCAGGTCGCGCAGGTCGCCGGTCCACCGATTCTCGACGCGGTCGTATGCCGCATCGCCTTTGAAACCGATCGCATAGTGCCCGGGACGCCATTCGGACTCAAGGCGCCAGCGAATTTCTTCCAGCGTGCTCCGCCCGGCAATCAGCGGGTCGTTGCCGAATCGCGTGCCGAGGCCCGCTTCGATGAAACCGCTCCACCGGGAGGCCTGATCTTCCTCGCCCCAGTCATCGTCACTCCACAAGTCCTCCTGCCCGAACGAGATGGCGGGCAATGACGAGAGGAGGAATAGCAGCAGCGGCGGCGACTTCATTTCTGTTCTGCTAGTCGGCGGCCCGCTCGAGCCATTGTCGCGGGGGATTCCTCAGGGAGCGCTCGCTGAAGAGCTCGGCCGGCAGCCCGAGGTCGTATTGAATGTAACGAAACTGCATGTCGGTCTGCCCGCCACCCTGCACGTCAGAAACTCGGCTGGTGACCACTGTCGGGTGGCCCTGGAAGTCCTGAACTTCGAGAACTTCGACACGACGGTACACTTCGCTGCTTGCGTTGCTGTACTCGATCTTCATCGGCAGCCAGGTCGTCTTGTCGATCCAGGTCACGTAGCTTGCGAATTCGACACTGCCAGGATCTTTCGGAACGTGCCTCAACACATAATGTTGATCGCCGGTTTCAACAAGCTCGTGAACGTCATCGCCTGGATGGCGCCCCGATACGTCCTCGTAGTAGTAGTGAGCACCAACGAAACTGGTTCGCTTGTCTCCGGCGGAAATTCGTTTGACCAGATCGAGACCGGGCAGGTACAGCCAGCGATCGTCATCGCTGTCGATGTGTTTGTCGACCAGGAATGTGGTGCCCCGGACGTCCGATGGCTGGCTGAACACGACCAGGAATTGCTGATCGCCACCGTCACTGATATCGCGCCGAAGAACGGTAAACTGCCGGCGTTGCTGACGGCCCTGCGCGTCGCTGATGATCATGCGAACTTCGGATCGGCCGTCATCGCCGGAGTAATAGGCGGCAAGATTGGCACGAGCCACGATATCGTCTGCATCGGCGGTATCCTGGGCAGCTGCGCCGGTACCCAGCAACAAAGAGACAACGACAGCTATTGCGAAGTTTTTCACGGGCGGGACTCCAGTAAAGTTGAATTGGCTTGCGTTGCATGTTCCGGACGGATCTCCACCGCAGTTTGCGGCAGCAGCCAGCGCCTGCCCCAGCCGAGCAACGCAGGCAGAAGCAGCAGCGTGCTCAGCCCCGAAAGGAACATGATGCCTGCCATGAATGCGCCAACGGTGATGTAAGGCACCAGCGGTGCGAAAAACAGCGGCGTAAATCCGATGGCGATGACAATGGCGTTTCTCGCAATTGCACGGGCAGGCTCCTCGAACATTTTTTCGGCCGCAGCAGAAAACGCTTCACCGGAACGCAACAGCCCGCGCATACGCTCGATAAAGTGGATCGCAAAGTCGATGGAAAGTCCGAGCGTGAGAGAAGACAAGACCGCTATCGGCATATCGTAGTCCTTGCCCATCCAGCCGATGGCTCCGTATACGCCCAGTATCGTGACCGACAAGGGAACCATAGCCAGTAGGCCCACACGGGCGCTGCGAAACAGCAGCGACATGATCAGGAAAACAGCGGCGAAAGCGCCGAGCAGACTGAATAACATGCCGTTGACCATGGCATTCTGCCAAACGACATTGATGTAGGACTTGCCTGCCCAGCGGAATTCCACGTTGTCCGGCAGCGGGTTCTTGCTCAGGTACGCGTCTAGTGTCTCAATGACCTTCGTCATGTCCTGGTTGTCGCCGCTTTTCAGCTGCAGCCAGATTGCCGCTGACGAATAGTCCGGCGTGACCATGTGCCAGAGATCCTGCGGCCGATGCGACGACTGGTATTGCAAAAGAACCTGCGCTACGCCGGGAACGGTATCCGGAATGCGGTATTCGGAGTCATCGCCGCCGCGCAACTCCCGGTTGACGACTTTGACGACGTCCGGTAACGCGTTGGTCTTGCCAACGACCCCGGATTGAAGCAGCGCTTGCTGGATTTCCGCAACCGATCGCAACAGCGCCGGGTCCTGGAATATGCGCGCGGAAACCTGCGCATTTTCTGCATCCTCCATGAGTCGCGTAAACGCATCGACGGTGGCCGGACCCGTCGCATCGAATAGAGCGTCGTCGAGAAGCGCAATCAGGTCGCCGAAATAGCGATCCCTCTCTCCGGCCGGCACCTGCAGCTGGCGCCGGATATCGTCGGCCAGACTCCCGTCGATATCCGCGAGAACCCTCTCGGCGTCGGCTATGAACGTAGCAATCGAGTCATCCTGTTTCGCCGAAATCACGGCGAATGCATCGTAGGTACCGGCAAAATGCCGGTTCAGCACGTCGTCGGCTACCCGGATCGGGTGACTGGCTTTGAACCATCGCACGGGGTTGTCATTGATCTCGATGCGGTAGATACCCGCGATGCTGACGGCGATAAGCGCAACGGCAAGACCGACAATGAGCTTGCCATTGGCAAAGGCAAACCGGCCGGAGCGGCGCAGAATTCGCGCAAGCGCGGTATTCGTGCGCGGCGTCTTGCCGGGCGCCACCAGTTTCGCCAGTGCTGCCGGCTTCATCCGCACCACATAGGCGGGAATCAGTACGATAGTCAGCAAGAAAGCCAGCAGGATGCCGAATGCGACGAAGACGCCGAAAATTTGCACGGGCGGAATCGGCGTCAGCAGCAGTGACAGGAAGCCTACTGCAGAAGTCAACGACGTGAACAGCATCGGCCTGAACAGATGATTGATGACCTCGGAAATGACTTCTTTCGGCGCCCTGTCTTCCCGATAGGAATCGGCGAACTCGGACATGATGTGCACCGAGTCGACGACGGCAATCGGCATCAGGAAAATCGGAATCATCGAACTCATGATGTGCACCGTGAATCCCATGCCTATGAGCAGACCCATGCTGATAATGACGGTTGCCATTGCCATCAGCATAGGCGCAACGACCAGCCTGGGGCTGCGGAAGAAATACAGCATCAGCAGAAAGATCATCAGTCCAGCGAGTGGTGCCGAAATTCCCATCTGTACGAACATGTCGTGACCAAAGGTGTCCTCCGCAACCGGCAGCCCGGTGATGTGATATTCGTCAGAGGAATCGAGCGCGTCCGCGAGCTCGCGTATCTTTATCGACAGGGGGTGACTCAGGTCCTTGCGCTCAATTGGAATGTAGATTGCCGCTGCTCGCCCGTCGCCGGATACCAGCGTGTCATTGAGTAACGGCAGCCGGCTGACCTTGGTCCGGATGTCGAGGGCCTGTTGTGCCGTTTGCGGCGCGTTTTTCATCATCCATTCGAAGCGAATCGTTCCCGGCCCTTCCTGGCTGATGTTGTCCGCAACCGCCAGCGACATGAGATCCGGCGCGATCACGCCGTCCAGTTGCAGTATCGACTGACTGAGGCTACTCAGCGCGTCCAGCGATGAGACGTTGAATATTCCGTCAGGATGTTCGTTGTTGACAATACCGAGGACGATTGCGTCGTGAAGCGTGAACCGGTCCTCCACGGCATTGTGGAACACACGGTCTGTCTGGTTTGCCGGCAGCATGTTCTCCGGGTCCGTATCGATCCGTATGCGCGCCATCATTGCGCCGAGCACAACCACCAGCAGAACGACAATCAAGTAGACGGTTCTCGGCCGTTCCGTTGCGAACCTTATTGCTGCCTGCTTCATCGGCTTGCGTCCTTCAGCCGTGTGGCCCCGAGCAATTTCAGGACCGTCTTCTCGAAGTAGGGTTCCGTCATGGCAGTGCGCACCTTGTGCAGGAAGTACTTTTCGTAGGCGACTTTCGCCAGGTGCACCCACTTGCCGCGCGATGCCCAGTTTGTGTTGCGCGGCGGTATCTGTGGCAATGCAACGAATGCCACGCCGCTGTCGCCGAAATCGGCAAGGCAGACTGCGTTCCACGTGGCACGCGTGTCCGGTTCCTTTGATTCGAGTGCACGACTTATATTGTGAGTGGTCGCCGTGACCATCGATTCGATCATATAACCGGTTTTCGGCGCGCCGGTTGGAACCGGCGTCGCACTGACCGGCGGGATGGCGACACAGACGCCGACCGCATAGATATTCGGGTAGGCCGGATTACGCTGGAACTCATCGATCAATATGAAGCCGCGCGGATTGGTCAAGCCATCGATACCGTCGACGGCATCGACGCCCTTGAAAGCGGGAAGAATCATCGAGTGCCGAAACGGAAGCTCGTGACGTTTCTTCTCCTGGCCGCTTTCGTCAAATTCAGTGAAGCGCACGGTGCCGTCGTTGACTTCAGTGATCTTCGCGTTACAGGTCCATTTTATGTGGCGATCCCGGAGTTCGGATTCCATCAGGCTCTTGGTGTCACCGACGCCGTCCAGTCCGAGATGGCCTACGTAGGGCTCCGGAGTAATGAAATGCATGGGTACCCGATCGCGGATCTTGCGTTTCTTGAGCTCGGTATCGAGGATGAAGGCGTACTCGTAGGCAGGCCCGAAGCACGATGCAGCCGCAGCCGCACCGATAACGACCGGACCCGGATTCGCGACCAGTTGCTCGAAGTCCGCACGCGACGCGTCCGCATGACCGGTCTTGCAGACCGACTGAGTGTAACCGCTATCCGGCCCGAGCCCGGGCACCTCTTCGAATGCCAGTTTCGGACCGGTTGCAATGACCAGGAAGTCATATTCGATATGCCGGCCATCATTGAGCTCGAGCCGGTTGTCTGCGGGACTCAGCCGGCGCACACCCTGGGAATGAAACTCGATGCCGTGCTTTTGCATCAAGGGCGGCAGGTTGAGCGTGGTTTGCTCCGGCTTGCGCCAGCCGACCGCGACCCAGGGATTGGAAGGCGTGAATTCGAAACGCCCGGAATCGCCGATCAGTACGATGTCATGAGCCGCTCCCAGTTTTTTCTGCAGTTCGTAAACCTGCGAGATGCCGCCGATACCGGCACCCATCACCACTATTCTTGCCATGTCGAATTCTCCTTCGCCGGACGATCGCGGAACGGGAACAGAATATTCCAAAAATCTAATATAGTAAAGTCTAATTTATAGACATCTAAATTAGTATCATCTATATTCAGGCGACTGCCGATATAGTGGATATCCACAACGGCCCCCGGGAGCAACGCTGCATCATGTTGGAGAATCCGAAAACGTATAAGAAACAATCCTATATAGCGCCAGGATTGGCGGATATGCGCGAACACGCGGCTGACGCCGCCGGACTCATGAAAGCGCTGGGCAACGAAAATCGTTTGATGATCCTGTGCGCCCTGGCGGACGGTGAGCGATCGGTTGGTGACTTGAACGGAATCGTGCCCCTGAGCCAGTCTGCGCTGTCGCAGCAACTGGCTCGATTGCGGGAGCAGGGTCTGGTAAAGACCAGGCGCGTGTCCCAGACGATTTATTACACGCTGAGTCCCGGTCCGACCGACAAGGTGATCCGCCTGTTGCACGATATTTATTGCCCGGCTCCGGGTCGTGGCACGGGCGGCGGTTCCTGCTAAGGAAAGCGGCGGCCGGTTTCGGCCCTGCGCAACACCACCCGCGCTGCGCATTCGGCAAGCAATTCCTCAGCCCGCCTTAACGAATCAGCAACCGAAAGTCCCTGGCCAATCAGTTCGTAACCTGACAACCCGTGCTGCAAGGCATTCTCTGCGCCGTTCCCGGTGGATCCCACCAACGCGTACGTCGGCACACCGAACCGGGCGGCGCGGCGCGCAACCCCGAGGCAGGCTTTTCCCGAGAGTGACTGGCTGTCCAGTCGTCCCTCGCCGGTCAGGCAAAGATCGCAGTCCGTGACGCGACGATCGAAATCGATTATGTCGAGGACCAGGTCAATGCCACTCTGGAGTTTCGCTCCCACGAAAGCGAGCAATCCGGCCGCCAGCCCGCCGGCGGCGCCGGCCCGCGGCAGATTCTCTATTTCGATACCGAGATCACGGCGCACGATACGGGCAAGATTCACCAGCCCGGCATCCAGCAATCCGATCTGCTTTGCGGTCGCGCCTTTCTGTGCAGCGTAAACATGCGCGGCGCCGTTGCTGCCGGTCAGCGGGTTGTCGACGTCGCAAGCCACTGCGATTTCAAGATCGCGCATTGCATTGCCGCTTCCGCGGACGTCGATCGAGGCAATGGATTGCAGGTCGGCGCCACCGATCGGTGATCGCATTTCGTGGCCGGCCGAGTTGATGAACCGAACACCCAGCGCCTGCGCCATGCCGCAACCGCCATCGTTTCCAGCGCTGCCCCCGACACCGACGATCAGGCGTCGCGCCCCGGAGGCGCGCGCCGCAAGCAGTAGCTCGCCAACACCGAAGGTCGTCGCTTTCATAGCGTCGCGTTGTGCCTGTGGCACGAGCATCAAGCCTGCCGCCGACGCCATGTCCAGGACGGCAAGGCGCTGGCTCTCAATCAAGAAAAAATCTGCATCGACGGATTGCCCGGTTGGGCCGATAACCGACAAAGTTCGACGGGCAGCGGCGCTCGCGGTGGCGATGACTTCCGCTGTGCCTTCGCCACCGTCAGCAACCGGGCAACAGTCGACCAGCGCTTCCGGCAGGACGCGGTGGATACCGCGTTGCATCGCAGTTGCCACTTTATGCGCCGGGAGGCAGTCCTTGAAACTGTCGGGTGCGCAGAGGATCTTCACCGCTCGGAGTGTAACGGTCTCAGTGGATTTCCGGCAGGAAAACGCCAGTTCCGGCGATTCGGTGGAACCGGTGTTGCCGCTAAAGTTCTGCCAGTACCCGATCGATTGCAGCGGGTTCCTGGCCGACCAGTTGCTTGGCGACGGTCAGGCAGGGCTTCGCACCGTGGGATCCCGCCAGAGCTTTTCGCAACGTGCCGAGAAATCGCGGCGCTGCGATGAGACCGAACTGCCCAATGTCACCGTTGTTCAGTGCCGTGATTATTCGTGCGGCGACCAGTTTGGCGAATACCCTGGACGCTTCTGCTTTGGGTCCGGTCTCTTCCTTCGACATGGTATGCCGTCCCGCACCGAAGCTGTCGAAACTGCGGCCTCCATGATCCGTTATCAGATCGTCGACCTTTTTCTTCGCGGCATCATTGTGCATTACAGAAATCTGTTGCACAGGCGAATAACGTTTCTCCTGTTGATAGATCTCCGCAGTCGACTCATCGGCTACGATGATCCAGCGCTTTTTCCCGGTAATAAAAGGGGCTGCGACCATGAGATTTTACTGTTCACCCGTTGGATAGTCGGCAAACATCACGTAAAACGCCTGTCGCATAGCAGTCCTCGCGGGCGCGTCGTGCATGTACGCACCCATTTGTACGTAGTGAGCGCGAACCATCGTGCCCGACCACAGGAGTTCCTGGCTCACTGCGTCGCGCAGTTCGACTTTTACTTCCGCCATGAAACGGTTCGTGTGGCTAGGCGCTTGCGTGCCGCTGAAGGAATCGTGCGGTCTTGCCAGCATATCTTCCGGCAGCGGGTTGTGCACATAGGTCATTTTCAGAATGGCATGCGCGTCGCCTTCGGTGTACTCCACGCCCTTGTCGTGCAGAACGATCGCCGCCTCGTCACGCAACATCGGCTTCAGGAATTCCGGCATGTCGTCAAACTCGACACGAAATGTCTTCAGGTCGGGCTGCGGCGCTTTGCAGCAGAAATCGACGGATGTGGAAATCGGCGGCAGGCCACCGCAGGCGGCAAGCAGTGCGATTGCCAGAGCACCTATCACGAATGAGAGCCAATTCCACGAAATACGCTTGGGCGTGTTCAAGATCTGGCTCCGACAAGAAAGATGACGACGATACTAAATCGAATCGACTATCGACTGTATGCGCAATGATTGCATCGCGACACGTAATTACCCTTATTGCCTGCGTACTCGTTGTGCCAGCGAAGCGACTAGGGAAGTGACTGCAATGCCGCGATGCGCTCGGCGATCGGCGGATGACTCAGGAACAGCGCAGCCAGTCCGGAGCGCTTGCCTTTACCGGAGATTCCAAAGGCCTGCAGGGCTTCCGGCAGTGATGCCGGCTGTCCACGATCCAGTCTTGCGAGTGCATTGATCATGGGCTGTTTGCCGACAAGCCCTGCTGATCCGGCGTCCGCGCGATATTCTCGATGCCGCGAAACCCACATCACGATAATGCTGGCCAGAATGCCCAGCACCAGCTGTGCAACGATCACCGAGAGAAAATAGCCGATACCGTATCCGCGCTCGTTCTTGAGGATGACGCGGTCGACAATGTGACCCACTATTCGTGACAGGAAGATGACAAAGGTATTGACGACACCTTGCACCAGCGTCAGCGTGACCATATCGCCGTTGGCTACGTGCGAGATTTCGTGCGCGAGAACGGCTTCGACTTCATCCTGCTTCATGTTGCGCAGCAAGCCGGTGCTGACGGCGACCAAAGCGTTGTTTCGCCTTGCGCCGGTTGCGAACGCGTTCATGTCGGGCGCGTCGTAAATTGCCACTTCGGGCATGTCGATGCCGGATTTCTGTGCCAGCCGCTGCACGGTATTGACCAGCCAGGACTCGGTGCTGTTCGACGGGCTGTTGATAACGCGTGCGCCGGTCGCGCGCTTGGCCATCCATTTGGAGATGGCCAGCGATATGAACGATCCGCCGAAACCGATGACGGCAGACATGATCAGCAACGCTTCGTAATTGAGGCCGGAGCCTGACTCGTCGAGGATCCGGTCAACGCCGAGCAGCCGCAAAACGATACTGAGTATCAGAATGACGGCCAGGTTGGTCGCGATGAACAGGGCAATACGCTTGAACATTCGGGCACTCCGGTGCGTGGATTGAACAGGGGGCGGATCTGGGGTCGGAATCCGCACATTTCAAGAAGCTTGGATCGCGCAGCGTGCCGGGAGTTCAGAGCAGGGCGTCCCTGGCTGGTATTGGGCCCGGCAGGCCCTGTACCATTCGCCGCCATGAAGACCACACAATTGAATCGACTGCAAAAAAGGCTGCGCCGCAAGGCCGGCGAAGCCATTGCCGACTACCACATGATCGACGACGGCGATCGCGTCATGGTGTGCCTTTCCGGCGGCAAGGACTCGTACACTCTGCTTGAAATACTGATGGGCCTGCAGCGCAGCGCGCCGGTCCGCTTCGATATTGTCGCAGTCAATCTCGACCAGAAGCAACCCGGCTTTCCCGAGCATGTGCTGCCGGAGTACCTCGACGGTCTGGGCGTCGAGTACAAAATCGTAACGGAAGACACGTATAGCATCGTCATGGAGAAGATCAAACCGGGCAAGACGATGTGCTCGTTATGCTCTCGCCTGCGGCGCGGAATTTTGTATCGAACGGCTGGCGAACTCGGCGCAACCAAAATTGCACTCGGTCATCACATGGATGACCTGGTCGAAACCTTGTTCCTGAACATGTTTCATGGCTCGCGTCTCAAGACGATGCCGCCCAAACTGGTCAGCGACGACCGCCGCAACATCGTGATCCGTCCGCTGGTGTATTGCCGCGAGAAGGAAATTGCGCGTTTTGCCCGGGCGCGAAACTATCCGATCATTCCCTGCAACCTGTGCGGCGCGCAAACCAATCTGCAGCGGGTGCAGATCAAGAACATGCTGACGGAGTGGGAGAAGCAGTCGCCGAATCGCGTCGTCAGTATATTCCGATCGATGCAACGTGTGACACGCAGTCATTTGCTCGATACGGGGCTTTACGATTTCGCGTCGATGACGCTCGAGTCGGCGAACGAAATGGACGAGTTGGATATCGCATTCGATCCGCCCGCCGGATTGATATCGGGCTCGCTACTGAACCCGCAGCCTGAGCAAAAGACTGAAACTCGGGGTGTTGCTGCCGGCAGCAGCGTTCATCGCCCCGCCTAGCGCGATGCGTGTACCGGTGACGGCCGGATCGAAGCCCTGTGCGTCTGGCACCGGTGTGTAGGAGTAGGGTGGCCCTCCTCCGGGCTGATTGCTGTAACTGACATTGGTCGCGTAAACGTAACTCAGGCCGCTTGCGATCGGCCCGTCGACAAACGAGATCGGTGGGCCGGCGGACGTACTGACAAACAACGCGGTATTGGCGGGTACGGGATCGGTCACGATCAGTGAGTTCGAATCGACCGTGCCGTTACCCTGGTTCGCGACGTTGACCGTATACAGGATTGTCGCTCCCGGAATCGCCTTCGGATTGCTGCTGCCATTGAATGGATCCGACAAAGTCTGGCTGAACTTGGATACCAGCAACGCCGGCACAGGTGTCTGCACGAAACAGACATCGTCGACATGCCAATAGTCATAGCCCTGACCGGAGCCGTTCGTTTGCCTGAATCGCAGCCGGAAATTAACGTGTCGGCCGTTTGCCGGCAGGTTGTAGGTTCGCAGAAAAATCTGTCCTTTCTGTCCGCTGCCATTGAACTGTTCGAGCACGGTCCAGGTGCCGCCGGTGTTGAAGTATTCGACAACGAAATTATCGCCATTATCCGGATCCTCGCTGAATGCGTCGGCACCGCGCCGGATCCACATGGTCAGGTTTGTGAACGATGGGACACTCGTGTTGATTACGACGGACGTTACGGTTACCACGCCACCGTTCAGGAACAGGGAGTTGTCGGGAGACTGGGCGGTCATGTTGTTGGTTCCGGCAAAGCCGCCGGACTGAGCGACGGTCCAGTTACCGATCAAACCGTTTTCGAAGGCGTCGCACTGGCCAATGCCAATGGGCGGTGGCGGAGCGACTTCAGTAACTACGACATCATCGAGGTGCCAGAAGTCGTAAGTCGGTCCGCTGCCGTTGGTCTGTCGCGCCCGAATGGCGAGGGCACCGTGCCGGGCATCGAGCGGCAGTCGCGTTCTTCCCTGGATGATTTCGCCGTTTACTCCACCGCCCGGATAGGTTGCTACCTGGCCCCAGCTGCCGTCAGCCCGGCGGTATTCAAGTACAAGGTCTTCACCTGCATCTGTGTCTTCGCTGAATGCGTCGCTGCCGCGTCGCACCCAGTAGCGCAACTCGGCGGCCGGTACGGCCGCATTGAATGTGGGGCTGGTAATCGTGACGGCCAGGTTGCTGGTAAATGCGCCACGCGTTGGCGAACTCGATACCTGCGGGCCGGTCATGATTCCGGACACCAGCGCATTGGTCGTAGTCCAGGGGGCGAGTGCGGCACGTTCGAAGGTATCGCGAAACAGGATATCGCCGGGCGCGGCAAAAGCCGGGCGAAGCATTGACGGCACTGTAATCAGCAGCGCGATCATTGCGATTCGACCGGTCATCGACAGTGTGTGCTGTGTAGTCCGGGTCAACGGGGATCTCATTTCCGCGTATTTGACATAGCATAGGTGGACTGCGGCGACCGATGACACCAATCAGGTCACAGATTTCGCCACCTGAATTGAGACCTGAATGGGAATTACCGCACTCGGGCCTTGTCGGACTGAATGTGTGCTATCGGCCCGGACGGCCGCGGCAGTGATCGGGGGGAAGCATGACCACTGACAACAAGTCCATCGCGCGTCGCGAATTCCTCACAGTCGTCGGCAAGGTTGCGGGCAGTGCGGCGATGTTGCGTACGATGGCGGCGATGGGCATCGGTTTATCGGCAGCGGCTTGCGGTTCGTCGTCCGCCGCGCCCGGTGCGCCCGTCGTTCCGCCGCCACCACCTCCTCGATTGCAGTCGCCACGCCCCGGGGATTGGCCAGCCAATGTCGGCGTCGGCAAGACAGTCGTGATACTCGGGGCCGGTATCGCCGGCATGACGGCCGCGATCGAAATGAAGAAACTCGGATACACCTGCACCGTACTCGAGGCAACGTCGGTTGGCGGCGGACGAAATCGCACGATTCGCGGCGGAGACACCGTAAGCGAAACCGATTCTTCGCAGTTGTGTACGTTCGATGCCGATCCGGATCTCTATTTCAATCCGGGCCCGGCGCGAATTTCCCATCACCATGAGTTTCTGCTCGGGTACTGCCGCCAATTCGGCATTGCACTGGAAACCTTCGTAAACGAGAACCACGCAGCACTAATGCACTCGGCGACCTCTTTCGGCGGCCAGCCGCAGATTCGTCGACGCGTGCTGACGGACACCCGCGGCAATATTGCACGGCTGCTCGCCAAAGCAGTCAACCAGAACGCGCTGGATCAGGACCTGTCGCCAACGGACAAGAGCAACATCCTTGCCGCCCTGCAGGAATTCGGCGATCTGGACAGCGCATTCAATTACACGGGCAGTGAACGCGGCGGATTTCCCGGCCAGGAAGATACAGGCAGTCGGCAACGCGGCGAGCGGGTGACGCCACTGCAGCTGCAGCAACTCATAGGCGATATCTTTTTCCAGCAGCGCCAGGATTTCACCCAGGGTCTCGAGCAGCAGCCGACAATGCTGCAACCGGTCGGCGGCATGGACCGGATCTCAAGGGCATTCGAAGCGCAGGTTGCGGCGGACACCCTGTACGAATCCGTCGTCAGTGAAATTCGCAAGATCGCGAACGGTGTTCGCGTCGTTTACAGCGATCGCTTCGGCAGCGTGTTCAATCTCGATGCGGATTACTGTATCTGCACGATACCGGCGACGGTTCTGCGCAGCATTGCCAACGATTTCTCCGCCGCGCATCAATCGGCCGTCAGCAGTTTTGCCTATTCTTCCGCCGGTAAAATCGCATTTCAGTCGCGGCGATTCTGGGAGCAGAACCACAATATCTACGGTGGCATATCGTGGACAACGCAGGACATTACGCAGATCTGGTATCCGAACAACGGCTTCGGCAGAAATGACGGTGTCCTGGTCGGTGCCTATATGTTTGGTGGCAATGCCGGCAATCAGTTCGCCGCGCAATCGCCGCAGCAACGAATCAATTCGAGTGTGAACCAGGGCGGAAACCTGCATGCGGAGTATTCGGCGGAGGTCGGCCGCGGCATCAGTGTGGCCTGGCCGAAAGTTCCGTTTCAGCTCGGTGCATGGGGCGTATCGGACCCCGGCATCCTTTTATCACCTGACGCCAACATATATTTCGCCGGGGAGCATCTGAGTTTGCTGCAGGGCTGGCAGGAAGGCGCAATATTGTCCGCGTACCATGCTATAGACGGCATCGTTGCCCGGGATATCGCCTAGCTCTGCGGAGCGATTCCGGACTACTTGAGCAACTCATGGTCGGGCGGCAGTTTGTGCGTCACCCACATTGCCAGGCGATGTTTCTTGTTTGGCAGGGAAACCTGGTCGTTCGGCAGCGGAATGATTTCCTTGTCGTGAACCAGCAGCCGGTACGCGTACTCGATCTTGAGTTCATGACTGTCCGTTGCTTCAAACTCGACGATTCCCCGTCGGACCGCATCGTCCATGATCATCTGCAGCGCTTCACGCAGGAGCGCCGTCTCGTTCTTCAGCTTTTTCGTCACGGTTTTTTCCGGCTGTCCATCCGGGTTCAAGTCTAGCAGCCGGAAGTGCCTACGGGAAAACCAGCGGGACTAAAGCAAACCCTCCAGTCCATCGAGGTCGTTGATGACCTGCCAGCGCCCGCCCGATCCCTCGACCTTTTTCTGCCACATCTCGAGGCGCGTCAGGTACTCGCGGGGATCGACGTTATCCGACCGAAGCTTGGTG
>JAOUGX010000126.1 GCA_029865385.1 Gammaproteobacteria bacterium | reverse complement strand
GGCAATGAGAACCGTGAGGCCAATCTCGCCCTGCTGTCAGAGCTTTGTGACACGATGGTGGACGGTTCCCTGTGTGCCATGGGCGGCCTGACCCCGTATCCGGTCCGCAGTGCGCTAAAATACTTTCCCGAGGACTTTGAGTCCGCGGCAGGAGACAGGCAATGAGCCTCAATAAAGAGACAGATCTTGGCACGCCGGCCAGCAATACCGGCCGTGCCGTCAAAGTCGAAATCGACGGATTGCCGGCGACGGTCAAAGCCGGCGACACGATCCTTCGCGCGGCGCGCGAAACCGGCATCGACATTCCCAAACTCTGTGCAACCGACAGCCTGAAGCCATTCGGCTCCTGCCGGCTGTGCCTCGTGGAAATCGATGGCCGCAAGGGTTATCCGGCTTCCTGCACCACGCCGATCGAAGAAGGCATGGTCATTCGCACCCAGACACCGGCGCTGGCCAAACTGCGTCGCAATGTCATGGAGCTCTATATTTCCGATCACCCGCTGGATTGCCTCACCTGCTCTGCCAACGGTGACTGTGAACTGCAGGACATGGCGGGAGCTGTCGGCCTGCGCGAAGTGCGTTACGGTTTCGAAGGCGAGAATCATCTCTACGAAGCTACCGACGACAGCAACCCATATTTTTCCTTCGACCCGAGCAAATGCATCGTCTGCTCGCGTTGCGTGCGCGCCTGCGACGAAGTCCAGGGCACATTTGCACTGACCATCGAGGGCCGCGGATTCAATTCCAAGGTATCCGCCAGCATCGGCGAGAAATTTCTCGATTCCGAATGCGTGTCCTGCGGCGCCTGCGTGCAGGCCTGCCCGACGGCAACGCTAATGGAGAAAACCATCATCGATCACGGCCAGCCCGAGCGCAGCGTGTTGACGACCTGCGCCTATTGCGGCGTGGGTTGTTCATTCAAGGCCGAAATGAAAGGCGACCAGGTGGTGCGCATGACGCCGCACAAGGACGGGTTGGCAAACCACGGCCACAGCTGCGTCAAGGGGCGCTTTGCCTGGGGCTACGCGACGCATGCCGATCGCGTGCTCGATCCGCTGGTCCGCGACAGCACGGACGAACCCTGGCGCAAGGTCAGCTGGGACGAGGCGATTTCCTTTGCGGCGAAACGCTTCAAGGAAATCCAGGCAAAGTACGGGCGCAAGTCGGTTGGCGGCATCACCTCGTCGCGCTGCACCAACGAAGAAGTGTTTATCGTGCAGAAACTGGTGCGCGCCGCGTTCGGTAACAACAATGTCGATACCTGCGCCCGCGTCTGTCATTCGCCGACCGGCTACGGATTGAAAAAAACTTTGGGCGAGTCGGCCGGCACGCAGCCATTCGACAGCGTCATGGATTCGGACGTAATTATCGTCATCGGCGCCAACCCGACCGAAGGTCACCCGGTATTTGCCTCGCAGATGAAGCGCCGGCTACGCCAGGGCGCGAAACTGATTATCGTCGACCCGCGCAAGATCGATCTCGTGCGCTCACCGCACGTGCAGGCGGACTATCACCTGCCCTTGCTGCCGGGCACCAACGTACCGATCATCAATTCGCTGGCCCACGTCATCGTCAGCGAGGGTCTTACCGACGACGCGTACGTCGCCGAGCGTTGCGAGGCGGATTCCTACGAAGCATGGAAGCAATGCGTGCTGAAGCCCGAGTATTCTCCTGAGAACGTGGCCAAGATCGCCGGCGTCAAAGCCGAGGACATTCGTGGTGCGGCGCGGCTTTATGCGACGGCCGAGCATGGCGCGATCTACTACGGCCTGGGCGTCACCGAGCACAGCCAGGGCTCGACGATGGTCATGGGCATGGCGAACCTCGCGATGGCGACGGGCAATGTCGGCTTCTCCGGTTGCGGCGTGAACCCGCTGCGCGGACAGAACAACGTGCAGGGCTCCTGCGACATGGGTTCCTTCCCGCACGAGCTTCCTGGCTACCGACGGGTTCAGGACGACGAAGTTCGCGGCAGATTCGAGGATATGTGGGGCGTCAAGATCGACGCCGAACCGGGCTATCGGATTCCCAACATGTTCGACGCGGCGATCGCCGGCGACTACAAGGGTATGTACATCCAGGGTGAGGATCTCGCCCAGTCCGATCCGAACACGCAGCACGTCGAGGCGGCGCTGGGCAGCATGGAATGCATCGTTGTACAGGACCTGTTCCTCAACGAAACGGCGAAATTCGCGCACGTCTTCCTGCCTGGTACGTCGTTCCTGGAAAAGGACGGGACATTCGTCAACGCGGAACGTCGCATCAATCGCGTGCGCCCGGTCATGAAACCAAAGCAGGGCAAAGCCGAATGGCTAATCACGCAAGAACTCGCGCAGGCTCTCGGCTACCCGATGAACTACAACTCGGAAGCCGAGATCATGGACGAGATCGCCAAACTGACGCCGACCTTCGGCGGCGTGTCGTTCAAGTTCCTCGACGAGGTCGGCAGCGTGCAATGGCCGTGCAATGCAGAAGCCCCACTGGGCACTCCGATCATGCACATCGACAACTTCGTGCGCGGCAAAGGGCTGTTCGTCGAAACCGATTACGTGCCGACGGACGAGCGAACCAGCCGCAAATATCCATTGATACTGACCACCGGACGCACGTTGACGCAATACAACGTCGGCGCACAGACACGGCGTACGGACAATGTCGTCTGGTATCACGAAGACTTGCTGGAAATTCATCCGCACGACGCCGAGACCCGCGGCATCAAGAACGGCGATCGCGTTTCGTTGTCGAGCCGCAAGGGCGACATTTCGCTTGAAGCGAAGATCACCGAACGCGTGCAGCCGGGCGTAGTTTATACGACATTCCACGATCCGGAGACCGGCGCTAACGTCGTTACGACCGAATACAGTGACTGGGCAACCAACTGTCCCGAATACAAGGTAACCGCAGTGCAGGTCGCGCCGGCGGTTCACCGGTCCAAATGGCAACACGAATTCGAGGAGCGGGCCAGGGCGCAGGGCAAGATTCTCGAAACGACATAAAAAAGAATTTCCAAGGGAGAAGCACCATGAGCGACAGAATCCTGATGGCCGTCCTGTTGTCTGCGGTTTGCATTCCGGCAACAACACTCGCCGCTGACAGTTACCTCTGCCGAAACGGCAGCCTCGAACGCCGCGTTGAAATCGTTTACGAGCCGGGCCGAGCGGTGCCCTGCGAAGTCCACTATTACAAAGACACCGAAGCACCGGGCGCAAGCCAGGTACTGTGGCGAGCACAAAATGAGTCAGGTTATTGCGAGAGCAAAACCGAGGCGTTCATCGAGCAGCTGGAAAGCCAGGGATGGGATTGCGGCAGCAGCGCCGCTGACAGCGATGATGCGGAAGCCGAAGAAGCGATACCCGAAGAGCCGATGGATGCGGACGATACGGATGCGCTGGCCCCCGCACAGGACAATAACTAGCAGGAGCTGGACCGCCTTGGCGATACGGTGCGGGCGAGCCCGAGTCAGACCGAGACGCCTCGCCGATCTCGCTCCAGCGCGGCCCTGATTTCCGGCATTCGCTGCAAAGTATGGCGGTAGCCGGCCTCCAGGGCACGGTCGAATGCTTTCCAGTCCAGCACGTCGATGCCATCGAGCGGCGGCGTCAATAAAATACTGCTTTGCTCCCGATTCGTCGCGGTCGCCAGCCGGGAACTCAGGCTGCCGGCACGCAGCAACAACTGCAGGATGTTCGGCGCACGTTTTTCGCGGATAAGTTGCAGTCTTCCGAAAACGGACGTCTCGTCAACGTCATCGCAAGCGACCAGCGAGTGCTCGCTTCCGACATCGACACCGATAATGCGGCCCCGACCGAATTCACGCATCACGTCGACCGGAAGATTATTCAGCACGCCACCGTCGACCAGGATCTGCTTGTCGTGAAATACGGGTGGTAACACGCCCGGAATAGCCACCGACGCCCGCAGTGCGTGCCACAGGGGGCCGCTGCGATGCACATTCGTTTCACCCTGCGTCAGGTTCGTCGAAACGCAGAAAAACGGCAACGGTAAATCCTCGATATCGACGTCCCCGACTTCCCGCCTGAGTAGTCGTGTAACCCGTCGACCGGACGCCAGCGAGATCAGCGGTAACGTAAAGTCTCCCAGCGGATTCTGATCGACGAAATTCCTGCGGTGCCTGTTGATCAACATGGAAGTACCCCAGCCGGCCGCGACGCCCGACGCCATGATGGATCCGACACTGGTGCCTCCGCAGTGATCGATTGGAATTCCGGCTTCCCTGATCGCCTTAATCACACCGATGTGGGCGAAGCCGCGCGCGCCGCCGCCGCTGAGAACCAGTCCGATCGCGTTGCCGGTGATAAGTCGCGCCAGCCGACCGATGTCCTCACGCGATCGGACGTGATGATGGTGTGCAACCGGAAAATGTTCCAGCCAACGCTTCGCCGTGCCGGGCCGGATGATTCGACGCTGCAATAGCACGAGCTCCGCGTTGCGGGCGATCGGATTGACCGCGCCCATCGTATCGAGCCCCGGCCAGGGACCCGGATCCTCCCTTGCGTCCGCCAGCAGAATCAGCGTATCGGCCTGGGCCACGCATTGCCGCGTCCATGCGAGCGAGGACGGGTCTGCGACATAGAGTACGAAGTCGCGCCGCGCTTCGATTTCGTTGAACCAGACGCTTGTGTGCTGCGACGCGGTGTCGCGAGTGAAGACTTCAGTTCTGCCAAGCGGCGCAAGCTCCCTCGACAGGTTACTGGCGAACTCGCGCGCATCGACGCCGGCATTGTTGCCGATTACCGCGAAGGTGCGCGACGAGACCCGCGGTGTCTCGAGTCGCATTGACCTTTCGAGCCGGGCCACCGTAAGACGCGCGATATTTAGCATCGCCGAGGGAAATTCGCGTGCGAGGTGATCGAAAGCGCTCTTGGAGAAACGCATCAGTTCCGTATCGCGCAATGCGATGACCGCCGCCGTGCGGCGCGCGCCCGACAAAAGGGCGTTCTCGCCAACCGTTTCGCCCTGTTGAATGCGCCCGACCAGCCGGCGGCCATCGGGTCCATTGCGGTATGCAGCAAGGGTTCCGCTGCTGACGGCGTACAGCGAGTCCGCTTCGTCACCCTGCTCGAACAAGGTCGTTCCACCGGGGAGGCAGAACCACTCGACTCGCTCGGCAACCGCGACCAGCGCTGCAGGCTCGAGATCTTCGAATAATTGAAGCGACGCAAGAACCGCCAGTGCGTTGCGTCCGATACTCGTATTCGGCGGAAATTCGACCGTCATACCTGAACTCGGTGGCCACTGTGCGCCGCGTTTTGGCCACTTTTTTTGCGCCCGCCCATGCTATCAGAAGCAACTGCCGGGCGAATCGCAGGTATTGACCATCAGAAGCGGTAGGAGAACCCGCCACCGATCGAAAAGTCGGGTACTCGATCATTGAGGCCCAATGAAATATTCGCATCCCATTGCATATTGTTCTGCCGCAGCCACAGTACGCCGCCATTCAACTGGTGACCCGAGCCGCCGTTCTCCGGCAGGCTGACCTGCCACTCGGCGTACGCGCTGACGTCGTTATTGAGTGCGAAGCCGACGCCAACGCCGTTCTGAAAGTCGTAATCCCCATCGGCTCGCGTGATCAGCACCGTGCCGAAAAAACGTGAATGGGACCAGGCGGCGCCGATCGTCGGATCAATGCTGTCGCTGCTGAATTCGCTGTCACCGATCGGCAACGACAGGCCGGCAAGAAAGGCAACCGGCGTTGCTGCAGTGTCTTCCGTGAGTTGAATCTTCATGATCAGAGCCGCATCGGTCATGCCACTGTCCGAACTGTTTCCGACATCCCGCCACGCCAGGCCAGGCCAGCCGAACTGCAGCTCGATCTCGTCGCTCAGGCCAAAGCGCAACAGGGCCTGCGGCAATGTCTGCAAAGTGAAATCCGCATCGTCATCGCGCGTGTAGGAATAACCTGTCTCGATTTGCCACTTGCCCGGATCGAGCACAAACGGACTGAAGCTGAAGCTCGGTCTTTCGGTGTTGATCGGATCCGCAGACTGTGCGTTTGCAGGGACGCTGGCCACAATGGCAAGCATTGCGATCCCGCATAGTTTCGTATCGCTCATTGATTACTCTCTGATCTGATGGAAAGCCGTGTGCCGAATAGTTATTCGCTTCTATCGATCTTCGTGATCTTCGATCCTTCGAGCGTCAGGTTGTACATCAGGCCTTTCGAACCAAAGATGAATCCGACAACGGGATCTTTGACATTGGTCGAGTCGATGGTCTTGCCGGCGCCGATGTCGATCAGCGCGACCGAGCCGTCGATGCCGACGCTCCAGCCATCGCTGTTGCGGAATTTGTCCAGCGCATCCTGAGTCATGAACGCAATGATGATCGACTTCGCCTGCGCGCCGAGCTGGAAACCGATCGAGCCACTGGCAGTTCGATAGTAGCTGACGGATTTTCCGCCTATTCGCAATGCGCCTTCACCGGTTTCACCGCCAATGCCGACGCCGACTTTGATTACGCGTGGAAATACCAGGTAACCGGCCGCCTGGGTCAGAAACACTTCGGATCCGTCGACCTGCTGTGCGAAGACTTTCAACGTGTCGGCAACCTTGGCATCGATTTCCGATGCACTGTCTGCGAATGCGCCTAGCGGCAGGGCGAGCAGCGACGATACTACTGCCATAAAAATTCTGCGGCTGGATTTTTTCATTGGATTTCCCTTGCGAACTATTGGGTGGGTGGGCGGTAAGGCGGCCAATCATAACGCAGACGCCATACCCCTGGACAACCGTCGCATTTTGCGGACAGTTGGCTGAAGCCTGGCTGAACAGCTCAGGAATAGACGCGCTGTGCCGCTGCCAGAAAGGCCCGAATCATGCTGGCTATGGTCTCGCCCAGCCTTGCCGCGGAGCTTTCGTCAAATTGCCTGCTGGATTCATTCATGTAGCAGCGCTGCGCCAGCTCCAGCTGCACGGCGTGCACGTCGTTTTCCGGTTTTCCGTAGTAACGGGTAATATGGCCGCCCTTGAATCGACCGTTCAGAACCGACGAATAAGGCGATTTCTGTGCAACCGTTGACACGGACATCTGCAGTTCCTGCGCACAGCTGCGCTGCCCGTTCGTGCCGATATTCAGGTCCGGCAACGCACCCGGGAAGAGCAACGGAACCTCGCCCGGGATGGAATGTGCATCCCACAACAGTGCATAGCCGAACTCCGATCGAATTTCCGCAATCGTTGCAGCGATCTGCTCATGGTATGGCCGCCAGTACTTATCAACTCGCCGATTCTTTTCGCGCTCGTTTGGCTCTTTGCCGGACAGGTATATTGCTTCGCCGGAAAAACTGGCGGTCGGGCACAGTCCGGTCGACAACTGCCCAGGATAAAGCGCTTCGTCGCTGGCGGATCGATTGAGATCGACAACATATCGTGAATAGTTGGCTTTGATTACACTTGTTCCGAGATCGGCAGCGAATGCGTACAGGCGCGCAACATGCCAGTCGGTATCGGGAATGGCGCGTCCCGTGTCGGTCATTCGCTCTGCGATTTCCGATGGTATGTGACGCCCGTCGTGCGGCACGCTGACCAGCAGCGGTACGCTGCCCTTCGTGAATTCGAAAATCGCATTCATCCAGCCAGGCTCGGCAGAATGCTGTCTGCACAGGACAGAAAGCGCCCGTCGTGAATCAGTTTCGCTACCTTCTCGAAATCTTCGGACAGCGAACGATCCGCAGTGTACGAAGCCGATACCTGGCGAAGTTCGTCGATGACTTTTTCCAGCGGCTTGGAACTCTTTTGCGGATGGTGAAACTCAATGCCCTGTGCAGCCGCGAGCATTTCGATTGCAACGATATAGGCCGTGTTATCCAGCATGGTATGCAAGCGGTTCGCGGCGAACGTTGCCATGCTGACATGGTCTTCCTGGTTCGCTGATGTGGGAATGCTGTCGACACTGGCAGGATGTGCGAGCGATTTGTTTTCGGAAGCCAGTGCCGCTGCAGTGACCTGCGCCATCATGAAGCCGGAGTTCAGGCCACCTTCCCTGACCAGGAACGCCGGCAAGCCGCTCAGGTGTGAATCGATCAGCAGCGCGATGCGCCGCTCGGAAAGCGCACCGACCTCGGCGATAGACAACGCGAGATAGTCTGCGGCCAGCGCTACCGGCTCGGCGTGAAAATTGCCGCCGGACAGCACCGCGTCCGTTGCTGCGAAAACCAGCGGGTTGTCGGTTACAGCATTGGCTTCTTTGGCGAGCACCACGCCGACATGCCGCATGACATCGAGGCACGCACCGATAACCTGCGGCTGGCAGCGAATGGAGTACGGGTCCTGAACGCGTGTGCAATCGAAATGCGATGCGCGGATATCACTGCCTTCCATGAGCTTTCGCAGGGCGGCGGCGACATCTATTTGTCCGCGATGACCGCGAACCTGTTGTATGCGCTCGTCGAATGGTGTGTCACTACCTTTGATGGCGTCGGCGGCCAACGCCCCGGCCGCCAGCGATGCGGCGAGAATGTTTTCCGCGCGGAAAACCGCGGCCAGCGCCAGCGATGTCGAAATCTGTGTTCCGTTCAGCAACGCAAGACCTTCTTTAGGCGCAAGCTGCATAGGCGCGAGCCCGACTTTTGCCAGTGCTTTTTCGGCCGGTATGTTTTTCCCGCCGACGCTCGCCGTGCCGTGACCGAGCAACAGGCCGGCCATGTGCGCAAGCGGCGCCAGGTCACCGGACGCACCCACCGAACCCTTCGCCGGGATACAGGGATAAACACCGCCGTTGATCAGTTTGCACAACGCATCGACCAGCTCCGCGCGGACGCCGGAAAATCCCTGCGCGAGCGCGACAACCTTCATGACCATTGCCAAACGGACGCATTCATTTGTGAGCGGTGGTCCGACGCCAACCGAATGCGACAGCACCAGGTTCTGCTGCAAGGCCGCCAGTTTTTCCGCCCCGATACGTACCTGCGCTAGCTGCCCGAAGCCGGTGTTGACGCCATACACCTGCTTGCCGCCGGCGATCACCTTGTCGATCTGCGCCTGCGACTCGCCGATGCGCTGCAATGCCGTCTGACCCAGCGTCAATTCGACGGGGCCCTGCCAGATAGCCCGCCATTCGGCGAGCGTGATCGGTTGTGCGTCAACGGTGATTTTCATTCAATCGGTTCCTTCGC
>JAOUGX010000125.1 GCA_029865385.1 Gammaproteobacteria bacterium | reverse complement strand
CCAACGAACTCCCGCCTTTTCATTCCGATGCCCTTTGCCCGCACTGCCCAAACGGTTCAGTGTAGTGATCCGCGCGGCTGATGCCTATAGGTCGGGCTATCAAAGAAATCTCCACTTTCTGATGGCTTTACAGCATTTTTCGGCTTTATTATTCCACTTTTCTAATTTTTCCTATGTTGTGGGGCATGTGTGTTTTAGAATGACCTGAATATCGTCGTATGTGGGTAACACACAGGACAAGAGCGCCAAAAAGCCCCGGCCGGGTGGGCCGGGGCTCTCCTTCCCTGGTCCGGGCAAGAAATCACGGGCCGTCCCTGGACCGTCGAATAGGCCGATTCCGCCCATTGTGAAGCAGGCCGCGGCCATTCGTGCCCGGTCCCGACAGCCTGCCACCAATCGCCAGGCGCGAATGCCCGACTTATTGCATGATGCAGCCACAAAAGGGGCCGTACGGGCACTCAATCATGATCGGACTGCTGCAAAGGGTAAGCGAAGCCAGCGTATCGGTGGGGGGCGAGAAAGTCGCCAGCATCGGTCGTGGCCTGCTGGTGCTGATCGCCGTTCAACCCGGGGACAGCGAAGCCAGCACCCGACGCATGGTAGAACGGCTTTTTGGCTACCGTGTTTTCGCCGACGAACACGGCCGGATGAACCGCAGCCTCGACGATCTTGGCCATGAGCTCCTGTTGGTGCCGCAATTCACGCTCGCCGCGGATACCGACAAAGGTACAAGGGCCAGCTTTACCAGCGCCGCCTCGCCGGAGAACGGCCGCAGGTATTTTGAATTGCTGCTGGAAATCTGCCGCCAGCGATCGCCTCGTGTGCAAAGCGGGATATTCGCCGCAGACATGCAGGTAGCGCTTGTAAATGATGGCCCGGTAACGTTCTGGCTGGAGGCCTGATCCGCGCTGCCCCAGGTCCGCAGGCTGTGATCCCGGTTCGGTTTTGTTGCGCGTCGCGGAGTATCATGAACATAATTCGCCCCCGCCCGAGAGCCTGTTTCCGGGTGGCGGGGCACAACAGGTATCAACGAGGGGCTCTGCCCCAGGAGTTTGCAGGATGTTTTCCAACATCGGGCCGTTTCAGCTGCTGATCGTTCTTGTCATAGTGCTGGCCATCTTCGGCACGAAGCGATTGCGCTCGCTGGGTTCCGACCTCGGTAGCGCCGTCAAGGGATTTCGCTCGGCCGTCAGCGATGCTGACAAGGAAGCCGAACAGCTCGATGACAAGTCAAAAAAAGACGCCGACTTTGACAACACGTCGGCCGAAGAACCCCAGAAAAACAGTCGCCAGTAGGCCGGTCCTTACCTCATGTCCAGCGTCGGTTTTTCCGAGCTGATTATTCTGTTTCTGATCGGGCTCATCGTGCTGGGCCCGGAGAGGCTGCCGCGCGTCGCCAATCAGCTGGGCACGTGGCTCGGGCAGGCGAGACGAATGACCCGCGTTATGAAGCGCCAGCTCGAAGACGAATTGAGCCTCGAGGAAAAGCAGTCCAAATTCCAGTCGGCATCGGTCGACAAACCAGCCTACGTAAAACCAGTTAATGAGAAGGACGACAACTATTCGCCTGACCATGGGCCTGACGAACCGGGCAGTGGCGTAGGCGACGATCCGCCACTTGAGGAATCGGTAGCGATCCGCGATGAAGGCAAAAACCTGGAAGACGACGTGAGCAGCGCAATGCCACCCGTCACGACAGCAGAGAAAGAAAAAGCAACGTGACAGAAGGTGCCGATAAAGCCAGCGCGGACGAGGAGAAGCTGCAGGAAGGAACGCTGATCTCCCACCTCGTGGAGCTGCGTGAACGCTTGCTCAAGATATCCGCGGCGGTTGTCCTCGCGTTCGTTGCCTTACTGCCGTTCTCCAACAAGATATTTGATTTTGTTTCAGAGCCCATAGTCAGCGTACTGCCGGGCAACCGAATGATTGCCACGGCGGTCGCATCGCCACTGCTTACGCCGTTCAAGCTGACATTTTTTGTCGCACTGTTTGCCGCCATGCCGATCGTGCTGTACCAGGCCTGGGCCTTTGTCGCTCCGGGGCTGTATCGCAAGGAAAAGCATTTTGCATTGCCTTTGCTTGCATTCAGCATCCTGCTGTTTTACCTCGGCGTGGCCTTCGCCTATTTTGTCGTCTTTCCATTGCTGTTCGGATTTTTTACCGCCACCGCGCCGGCGAACGTCGAAGTCATGACGGACATCTCGCAGTATCTCGACTTCATCACGATGATCGTCCTGGCCTTCGGTCTCGCATTTGAGGTGCCGATTGTGACCGTTTTACTTGTCTGGGCCGGGCTGACGACTCCCGCAAAACTTGGCGCGGCAAGGTCCTATGTGTTCCTCGGCGCATTCGTGATCGGCATGTTCCTGACGCCGCCTGATGTGATAAGTCAAACTTTGCTTGCCGTGCCCATGTACCTGCTTTACGAGGTGGGTATCCTGATGTCGCGGTTTTTCGTGCGTCGCGGGAACGATGCGGAAGCGACTGTAAAATAGTCGAAATTCGATCCACTCGCTGCGCGTCCGCGGTGCCGGTTTTGCACTTGATACGAAATCGTGTTTAATGCCGCAGGTAATGTGCCCCCTGTTTAAGCACACGCGACCCGGGTCCGGTCCGTCGAATATGAGGCCGTTCCAACAAGAACAGGTGCAGGGAAGCAGCGACTACGAGAGAGGCTTTTCATGACGGATTCAGCATCGACCACTGGCGTGGCGGGCGCGAAAGAAATTCTTGGCCATCCGCGCGGCCTGGCGACCCTGTTCTTCACCGAGATGTGGGAGCGCCTCAGTTATTACGGCATGCGCGCCATCCTGATTCTCTTTATGGTGGATCAGATGCAGAACGGCGGGCTGCAGATCGACGATGTCACTGCAACCGCTATTTACGGCATCTACACGGCGGCCGTGTACCTCGTCGCGCTCCCGGGCGGCTGGATTGCCGACAGGCTGATTGGTGCACAGCGCGCCGTGCTGGCGGGTGGCGTGGTCATCATGAGTGGTCACTTCGTTCTTGCGATTCCCGGTACGAACTCTTTCTATCTCGGGCTGTTGCTGGTCATCCTCGGCACCGGTTTGTTGAAACCCAATGTCAGCACTATCGTCGGTACGCTCTATCCGCCGGGTGACGAACGCCGCGACAGCGGCTTTTCTATTTTCTACATGGGCATCAACATGGGCGGCTTCCTCGGCCCTATTGTCTGCGGTTACCTGGCGCAAAATCCGAATTTCGGCTGGCACTGGGGCTTCGCGGCTGCGGGCGTCGGCATGCTGTTCGGTGTCGTGCAGTTCTGGATGACGCGCAGCTCGCTCGGCAGCGCCGGGCTGCACCCGGCAAGTTCCGGAAACGAGGCCAAGGATGCGCTGGCCAGAAAGCGCGGCTGGATCGGGGTGTTGATCGGCCTTGCTATTCTCGCTTACTTCTTTTTCGGCGGGCTGTCCGGCTCGATCGCGTACGACCCGGTCGAAATCTCCAGGAAGACGACCTTTGTGATTCTCGGATCGGTCGCTCTTTACTTTGTCTATCTGTTCACCTTCGGGCGCATGAGTACCGAAGAAAAGAAGCGCGTCGGTGCGATCATCGTGCTTTTCCTCGGGATATCCATGTTCTGGTCCGGCTTCGAACAGGCCGGCAGTTCGCTGAACCTGTTCGCACAACGCTACACTCAACTGGAGTTCGGCTGGTTCACGATTTACGCCAGCATCATGCAGTCGCTGAATTCCCTGTTCATAATTATTTTTGCGCCGGTGTTTGCCTGGATGTGGATCTGGCTCGGCAAGCGGCACCTTAATCCGTCGACGCCGCTGAAGTTCGGCTTCGGCCTGATCCTGCTGGCAGTCGGCTTCAGCATGATGATCATCGCATCTACCATCGTCGCGTCCGGCGAACTTGCCATGCCGACCTGGCTGATCCTCACGTACCTGTTCCACACTTTCGGCGAGCTTGCGATCTCACCGGTCGGCATGTCTGCTACGACCAAGCTTGCGCCGCAACGTTATGTTGGCCAGATGATGGGCATCTGGTTCGTCGGTGCAGCGCTTGGCAACCTGATCGCGGGTCAGGTCGCGGGCGACTTCGACGCGGACAACCTGGCGGCATTCCCGGACCAGTACTGGCAGATAGTGATGACCATCGGCGGCGCCGGCCTCATATTCGTTGTCCTGACAAAGCCCATTAGGAAGCTGATGAGCGGCATACATTAGCCGCGTTCGAAGGGATCGCTGATGAAGAAGTTGTTTTGCATCTTGCTGTTACCGCTTTTTGCCTGCGGCGGACCGGAGCAATCGGCCGGCACGGCCACTGAGACGCCGGACCGGTTTGTCGAGCGCATCAATCGCGAACTTGCGGCAGTGAGGATGGATCAGGGTACGTCGGAGTGGGTCTTCTCTACCTATATAACGCACGACACGGAAATTCTTCTGTCGCTGGCAGAGCAACGCCTTTCAGCCTGGCACAGCAATGCCGTTGCCGAATCCCTGAAATTCGCCGGTCAGGACATGTCGCCGGCGACAGCGCGTGCGCTGCATTTATTGAAGCTCAGCACCGCTGCACCGGCACCGAACGATGCGGCAAAGCGAAAGGAGCTCGCGGAGATAACGACCGAGCTTGCCGGAATGTACGGCGCCGGCAAATATTGTCCGGACGACGGCCGCCCCTGCATGGCACTGGGTGAGCTCGAGGTCATCCTGGCAAAAAGCCGCGACTACGATGAGAACCTGGACGCATGGATCGGATGGCGAACGATATCGCCGCCGATGCGAGACAAATACCGAAGATTCGCCCAGCTCGCGAACGAAGGCGCTAACGAGCTTGGCTTTGCCGATCTGGGTGAAATGTGGCGCGCCGAGTACGACATGAGCCCTGCCGAATTCGAACAGGAAGCGCTGAGACTCTACAACCAGGTCAAGCCTTTGTACGATGAGCTGCATTGCTATGCGCGCAGTTCGCTGGCCAGGTACTACGGTGAAGACAAGGTGCCGCTCGACGCGCCGATCCCGGCACACCTGCTCGGCAACATGTGGTCGCAGACCTGGGACAATATTTACGACCTCCTCGAGCCCTATCCCGGAGTTGGCGATGTCGATGTCGACAGAACGCTGGCGAAAGAGAATTATACGCCTCAGCAGATGGTGAAGTCGGCGGAAAACTTTTACCTGTCCCTCGGTTTCGAGTCCTTGCCGGAAACCTTCTGGAAGCGTTCACAGTTCAGCAAGCCCGCCGATCGCGACGTCATTTGCCACGCCAGTGCCTGGGGCCTGGACGGCGGCAACGACCTGCGCATCAAGATGTGCATCAAGCAAAGCTACGAAGAGCTGCGCGTGATTTATCACGAGCTGGGTCACAATTTTTATCAACGCGCTTACAGCCATCAGCCGGCGCTGTTCCAGGACAGTGCGCACGGCGGATTCCACGAGGCGATAGGCGACACAGTCACGCTGTCGATGACACCAGCCTATTTGAAGGAAGTGGGGCTGGTCGAGAGTGCGGAAGACAGCCACGAAGCCATTGTTAACCGGCAGATGCAACGCGCACTCGAAGGCATCGCCCTGTTGCCGTGGGCAAAACTCGTCGATGAATGGCGTTGGGGGGTGTTTTCCGGAGCGATAGCACCCGGAGACTACAACAAAGCCTGGTGGGAGCTGCGCACCCGCTACCAGGGTGTCGCGGCACCGGTCGAAAGAACGGAGGCCGACTTCGATCCCGGTGCCAAATACCACGTTCCTGGAAATACTTCTTACACCAGGTACTTTCTCGCCAGGATTTTGCAGTTCCAGTTCCAGCGTGCGCTGTGTGACGCGGCCGGCTTCGACGGTCCTTTGCACGCATGTTCCGTGTATGGCAGCAAAGAGGCGGGGGCAAAGCTGGCTGACATGCTCGAAGCGGGCTCCAGCCAACCATGGCAGGACACGCTGGAGAAACTGACCGGCACTCGTCAGATGGACGGCAGTGCCATCATCGAATACTTTACGCCGCTGATGGGCTGGCTTGAACAACAAAACGAGGGCAAGACCTGCGGTTGGTAGGAATACGGAAATCGTGTCGCCTCCAGCTCGCAATCAATGTAGCGGTACTTTTGTAGGAGCCTGCATTGCAGGCGACACAGTATGCGGATAGATCGGAGTACTGATTCAATGCTCGATTTCGAAAAACTCGGTGCGTTCTACCTGGGCAAACGCGTAGACGACGAAAGCGGCGACGTCGGCGACGAGCTGGTCCTTTACGACTCGAAAGACCTGACCACGCACGCAGTCATCATCGGCATGACCGGCTCGGGCAAGACAGGCCTCGGCATCAGCCTGCTCGAAGAAGCCGCCATGGATCATATTCCCGTTATCGCCATCGATCCGAAAGGTGACATGGGCAACCTGATGCTGACCTTCCCCGATCTTGCGGCCGGCGATTTCGAGCCCTGGGTCAATGCACGGCAGGCGAGCGATGAGGGAATTACGAAGGCCGAACTTGCCGCATCGCAGGCCGCGCTGTGGAAGAAGGGACTTGCGGGCTGGGGACAGGACGGCGCGCGCATTGCAAAGCTCCGCGACAATGCCGAAGTTCGGCTCTACACGCCGGGAAGCAGTGCCGGCCTGTCAGTTTCCGTGTTGCAGTCCTTTGCTGCACCAGGCAAGGAACTGCTTGCGGATGCAGATCTGTACCGGGAGCGCGTGGCGGCAACGGCAACCGGTCTGCTGTCGCTGCTCGGTATCGACGCGGATCCGATTTCCAGTCGCGAACACATCCTGTTGTCGCAGATTCTCGATCACGCCTGGCAACAACAGCAGAGCCTCGAAATCACCGCACTGATTGCCGCCATACAGAACCCGCCGGTCCGCAAAATCGGCGTTATGGATGTGGATACGGTTTACCCGCCGAAGGAACGCTTCGAACTCGCCATGCGGCTGAACAATCTGCTGGCCGCGCCCGGATTCGAGGCCTGGCTGCAGGGCGAACCGCTGAACGCGTCGAGCCTTCTATACGATTCCAGCGGCAAACCGCGCATTTCGGTGATGTCTATCGCGCACCTCGACGAAGCGCAGCGAATGTTTTTTGTTTCGATGTTGCTGAACGAGCTGATCGGCTGGATGCGCGCGCAACAGGGCACCTCCAGCCTTCGCGCCATTTTGTACATGGACGAGATTTTCGGCTACCTGCCCCCGACGGCCAACCCGCCGAGCAAACGCTTGTTTCTAACCTTGTTGAAACAAGCACGCGCTTACGGGCTCGGACTGGTACTGGCCACGCAAAATCCTGTCGATCTCGATTACAAGGCGCTGTCGAATACCGGCACCTGGTTCATCGGACGACTGCAAACCGAGCGCGACAAGGCACGAGTGATGGAAGGACTCGAAGGCGTTCGGAGCGACACGTTCAACAAGCAAAAGATGGAACGCACACTTGCCGGTCTTGGCAAGCGCCGCTTTCTGCTGCATAACGTACACGAAGACGAAGCCGTCGTATTCAATACCCGTTGGGTAATGTCTTACCTTGCCGGCCCCTTGACCCGCGACCAGATCAGCAGGCTCGCTGCCGGCACCGCGCCGGCTGCTGCCAGCGAATCCGCAAGCATCATTCCGCCGGGCAGCGAAAAGGAATCCGGCAGCGCATCGAATAGTGCACCGGTGCTGGCGCCGTCCATTCGCCAAGCCTGGCTGCCCGCCGACGGGGACGATCTCGTCTACTACCCGCGCGTGATAGCGGCGGCCGATATCGCGTTCAGCAACGCTCGCTACAAGGTGGATACACAAAGGAAGTGCCTGTTCACGGCGGAAGTCGACGACGGGCCGGTATCGCTCGACTGGGACGATGCCGAGGCCATGGCGCTTCCGGCCGATCGACTGCTGACGAAGGGCGTGCCCGGTGCCAGTTACGCTGCGTGCCCATCGGCCATAACGATTGAGAAGAATTACGCCGCCTGGGAAAAAACACTGAAACAGTGGTTGCGCCAGAACCAGGCCGTTACGCTGTATCGCAGCAGCAAGTACGGCCTGAGTTCCGAAGCAAACGAGACCGAAGCCGAATTTCGCATCCGCCTGCAGCAGATTGCCAGCGAACTACGCGATGACGCGATTGCAAAATTGCGTGAGCGTTACGGTAGCAAGGCGTTGACGCTCGAGAATCGACTGCTGCGAGCCGAGCAGGCAATCGATCGGGAACAACAGCAATCGAGCAAGAAGAAACTCGATACGGTTGTGTCTCTGGGGACGGCCGTACTTGGCGCGCTGCTCGGCCGCAAGCGCATTAGCAGCGCAACGACCAGTCGCGTTGGTACCGCAATCCGTACGGCCGGTGGCGCGCGCAAGGAAGCCGGGGACGTTGACCGCGCAAGGGAAACGGCAGAAAAAGTCCGCACGGATCTCGAAGAGCTGAACGCCGCGCTGGAAAAGGAGATCGCAAGTCTCGACACCGCGTATGACGCTCAGGCCGAGAAGCTGGACGAAGTACAGGTGAAGCCGAAGTCCACAGACATTCACATCGGTCTCGTGGGGCTCGCGTGGATGCCCTATCGCCGTAGCGCCGATGGCCGGCTGTCGCCGGCATGGAACAGCCGCATCGATTAGCCGGTCACTGGCCGAGACAGGCTCCCGCGTAGGCCATCGCTTCACCGGCATTTTCCAGCTGGCACTGGTTCTCGTACGTGATGCCATTCAGGCCGCACACAGGTCGGTAAACGCGTGGACAGTTTCTTCCCTGAGCTTCGCAAAGGCCGGCGTGCAGGATTCTCACGCCGGCTCGCTCCGCGAGGCAGGCATTGCCATAGGTTTTTTCGTTGTCACCGCATACCGCGACGAAGACTTTCGGACAGGGCCGTACGTTGCACGCGCCTTCGGTAACGGTATCGAAGCCCGCAGCCTGCGCTTTGCAGGCATTGTCGAATGTCCGACCGTCCGGCGCGCACACCGGCACAATCACGCTCGGACAGTTGCTGATGTCGCATACGCCTCGTCGCTGTATGGCCATACGCGCGAGCTGCGCTTCGCAACGATTTCGATAGGTCTGTGCATTCACGCCACAGACCGGTTCGTAAACAGCCGGGCATTCCGCTCCTGCACAGGCGCCGAGATTGGCAATCTCCGCGCCTGATTGCTCCGCCTTGCAGACGTTCTCGTAGGTATTGCCATCGACGCCGCATACCGGCTCGAACTCGTCCCCGCACTGCACGTTTTCCGCTCCGCAGATTCCGTTCGCAACGATCTCGACTTTCGCCGCTGTCGCGAAGCAGGCGTTT
>JAOUGX010000124.1 GCA_029865385.1 Gammaproteobacteria bacterium | reverse complement strand
AACGCAAAGGCTTCTCGGACGCGCGCATTGCTACATTGCTGCAGCAAGACGAACAGGTAATTCGCAAACGCAGAATTCGCCATGGCGTACGGCCGGTTTTCAAGCGAGTCGATACCTGTGCCGCAGAATTTGCCACTACGACCGCCTACCTCTACTCCACCTATGAGGAGGAATGCGAGGCAGCGCCCACGGATCGTGAAAAGATAATGATCCTGGGCGGCGGACCTAATCGCATCGGTCAGGGCATCGAGTTCGACTACTGCTGCGTGCACGCTGCACTGGCGCTGAAGGAATCCGGTTACGAAACGATCATGGTCAATTGCAATCCGGAAACGGTGTCGACGGACTACGATACTTCAGACCGCCTTTACTTCGAGTCTCTTACTTTCGAAGATGTCATGGAGATCATCGATAAGGAAAAACCGAAGGGAGTGATCGTGCAATACGGCGGGCAGACGCCGCTGAAACTTGCACGTGAACTCGAAGCCGCAGGCGCTCCGGTTATCGGTACTTCACCGGATTCCATTGACCTCGCCGAGGATCGCGAGCGATTTCAGAAGCTGGTCGACAAGCTGGGGCTGCGGCAGCCGCCGAATCGCACGGTGCGAAGCGCGAGCGAGGCGCTTGCGATGGGCGCAGAAGTCGGCTATCCGCTGGTCGTACGCCCTTCTTATGTGCTCGGTGGCAGGGCGATGGAAGTCGTTCACGGGCCAGAAGACCTGGAAGCCTACATGGCTGCCGCCATTCACGTGTCCAATTCCAGTCCGGTGCTGCTCGACCGGTTTCTCGATCGTGCCACTGAAGTGGATGTCGATGCGATATGTGACGGTGAGCGCGTACTGGTCGGCGGCATCATGGAACATATCGAGCAGGCCGGTGTTCACTCGGGTGATTCCGGATGCTCTTTGCCGCCATTCAGTTTGAGCGACGACATGCAAAAAGCACTGGTGGATCAGGTTGTAAAGCTTGCGAAGGGTCTCAACGTCATAGGCCTGATGAATACCCAATTCGCTATTCAGAACAACATTATCTACCTTCTCGAAGTGAATCCTCGCGCATCCAGAACTGTGCCCTTCGTTTCCAAAGCAATCGGTATTCCGCTTGCGAAAATCGCGGCACGGGTCAAGGTCGGTCAAACGCTAACCCAGCAGGGTTTCGTGAACCAGCGCGTACCGCCGTATTTTTCAGTTAAGGAAGCGGTGTTCCCGTTCATCAAGTTTGCCGGTGCCGATCCGATTCTTGGGCCGGAAATGAAGTCTACCGGCGAAGTCATGGGCGTCGGTCGATCTTTCGGCGAAGCGTATGCAAAGGCGCAGCTGGCATCCGGCGTCGTGCTGCCACGGCAGGGCATGGCGCTTATCAGCGTTCGAGATCGTGATAAGGGAGGCGCTATCGAATTGGCCCAGGTATTAATTGATCGCGGCTTCGATATCGTTGCAACCCACGGCACGGCCCAGGAACTTGCGAAAGCGAAGATACCTTGTCGGCGGGCCAACAAAGTCCGCGAGGGACGGCCGCATATTGTTGATATGATCAAGAACGGCGAAATTGTCCTCATCGTCAATACGACCGAGGGCAAACAGGCTATTCGCGAATCGCAGTCAATCCGAGCCGAAGCAGTGCGTCGCAACGTGACTTACTACACCACACTGGATGCGGCGCTGGCGACCTGTACCGCACTCGAACATCTGGATGATGGCGAGGTTAATCGCCTGCAGGACTTGCACCAGGAGGTGGCAGCATGAACAAGGTTCCGATGACCGTCCGCGGCGCGGAGCTTCTGCGTGAGGAATTGAAAACCCTCAAGTCGGTGGAGCGGCCGCGCATTATCCAGGCGATAGCCGAAGCGCGCGCACATGGCGATCTCAAGGAAAACGCCGAGTATCATGCTGCGAAAGAACAACAGGGTTTTGCTGAAGGCCGGATAAATGAAATAGAGGCCAAGCTTTCGAATATTCAAATTATCGATGTGACGGCAATCGACGCGAAAGGAAAAGTGATTTTTGGCGCAACGGTCAATCTGCTCGATGTGCAGAATGATTCTGAAATAACCTATCGAATCGTTGGCGAAGATGAAGCAGACATCAAGACCGGACTCATTTCATATACGTCGCCGATCGCCAGGGCCCTGATCGGCAAGAATGAAGGAGACGAAGTTTCATTTTCGGCACCTGGCGGCGAAAAACAGTACGAAATTATCGCGGTGCGCTACGAGTAGCGACGTTGCCATCTAAGAGGATGGCAGCACGATACGGGGTTTTTCCGCGCTTGGCCGGAACAGCAGGGCAACGTTGCCGATTCGCGTGACCAGTTCTGCTACGCCAAGCGCACAGAGTTCTGTCAGAATGGCATCGCGTTCCTCCCGGCCTGACGCGCGAATGCGGACCTTGATCAATTCGTGGTGGCTGATGGTCGACTCGAACTCTTTCAGGAGCGATTCGGAAAGCCCGGCGTTGGCAACGGTAATAACCGGCTTAATGTGGTGACCCAGACCGCGCAAGTATTTTTTTTGTGGTTCCGTCAGTTTCATGGCGGTGAATTGTAACAGCACGGGCGAATCCAGGGTCCGGGTTCTGATCATGAGCAAACCGAAAGGCAGTAGCAGCGGATGGAAGGCACGGCAGGAGCGCGATCCGTACGTAAAGATGGCCAGGCGCGATGGCTGGCGCTCGCGTGCGGTCTTCAAGCTGGAGCAAATTCTCGAAAAGGAACGCTTGCTCCGACCGGATATGATCTGTATCGATCTCGGCGCGGCGCCCGGTGGATGGAGCCAGTACGTCGCAGAAAAGCTCAAAGGGCGCGGGCGAATCCTCGCGCTGGATCTGCTGCCAATGGATGCGCTGCCCCAGGTCGAGTTCATCCAGGGCGATTTTGCCGAGGAGGCCGTGCTGAACGATCTGTTGCAGCGACTGGGTGCGGATCGTGCGGACCTTGTTTTGAGCGATATGGCGCCCAATATCTCAGGCAACAAGGCTGTTGACCAGCCGAGATCCATCTATCTGGTCGAGCTTGCGCTGGATCTGGCCGGCAAGGTGCTTGGGAAAAAAGGCAGCTTTGTCTGCAAGTTGTTTCAGGGCGAGGGCACTGATGCCGTGGTCGCGGATGCGCGCAGGGCGTTCGAACGTGTCAAAATCGTCAAGCCGGCCGCCTCGCGACCGGGAAGCAGTGAGATTTACTTGGTAGCCAGAAACTATCGACTGTAGTAATGTCTAAACATTAGACGCAGTCTAAAATGACTGCCGGAGAGCCTTTTCTACCGTGAATGATTTAACCAAGAACATACTCGTTTTCGTCGTCATCATCGTCGTGCTCCTGTCAGTAGTGCAGGGCCTCAGCGGCGTCAATGGCGCGCCTCCCGAAAAGCAGGACTATTCGGAGTTCCTGCGGCAGGTGAAGTCGGGGAATGTGCAGCGAGTCGAATTCGATGGCGAGAAGATCAATTACGGCAGCCGCACGCCGCTGCAGTACTACACGATCAGCCCGGAAACCGACAACAACACGCTGATCGGTATTCTCGAGGACAACAGTGTCCAGTTCACCGCGCAGGAGCCTGAGTCGCAGAGCCTGATCGGCCAATTGCTGATCAGTTCCTTTCCGATCCTTTTGCTGATCGGTGTCTGGATCTATTTCATGCGCCAGATGCAGGGCGGCGGCGGTGGCCGGGGCGCCATGTCGTTCGGCAAGAGCAAGGCTAGACTGCTTGGTGAAGACCAGGTAGGAGTCACGTTTGCCGATGTTGCCGGCGTCGATGAAGCCAAGGCCGAGGTCGCGGAAATCGTCGACTTCCTCAGGGATCCGAGTAAGTTCCAGCGCCTCGGCGGCAAGATCCCGAAAGGCGTTCTGATGGTTGGACCGCCTGGTACCGGCAAAACCTTGCTGGCCAGGGCCATCGCCGGCGAGGCCAAGGTTCCGTTCTTTACTATTTCCGGATCCGACTTCGTGGAAATGTTCGTCGGTGTCGGCGCGTCCCGTGTTCGAGACATGTTCGATCAGGCCAAGAAGCAAGCGCCGTGCATCATCTTTATCGATGAGTTGGATGCCGTAGGCAGACATCGCGGAGCGGGCCTCGGTGGCGGCCACGACGAGCGCGAACAGACCCTGAACCAGATGCTCGTTGAAATGGACGGCTTCGAAGGAAACGAAGGCATAATCGTCATAGCCGCCACAAACCGACCGGACGTACTGGATCCGGCGCTGTTACGCCCGGGCCGTTTCGACCGCCAGGTGGTCGTGCCTCTGCCCGACATTCGTGGCCGTGAACTGATCCTGAAGGTGCACATGCGCAAGGTACCGCTCGACGAGGACGTCAAGCCGGGCCTGATCGCGCGGGGTACGCCGGGATTCTCCGGCGCGGATCTCGCGAACCTCGTTAACGAGGCGGCCTTGTTTGCTGCCCGCTCGAACAAGCGCGTTGTGAGCATGGATGAATTCGAGAAAGCCAAAGACAAGATCATGATGGGCGCAGAGCGTCGTTCCATGGTCATGAGCGAAAAGGAAAAGCTGAATACGGCTTACCACGAAGCCGGCCATGCCATTGTCGGCTATTGTGTACCGAGCCACGACCCCGTTTACAAAGTGACCATTATTCCGCGCGGACGCGCTCTCGGTGTCACGATGTATCTGCCGGAAGAGGACAAGTACAGCATCTCCAAGGAAACTCTCGAGAGCAATATATCGACACTCTTCGGCGGCCGAATTGCCGAAGAAATGACGCTGGGTCCAAACGGCGTTACAACCGGCGCATCGAATGATATCGAACGGGCCACCGAAATCGCACGCAACATGGTTACCAAGTGGGGCCTGTCCGAACGTCTCGGACCGCAGACCTACAGCGAAGATGACGGCGAGGTATTCCTTGGCCGCTCTGTTACGCAGCACAAGCAGGTGTCGGATGTCACCGTGCACACGATCGATGAGGAAGTGCGCAACATCATCGACCGGAACTACGAGCGTGCGAGAAAGATTCTCGAAGAAAATAAGGACAAGCTGGAGATCATGGCCCGGGCCTTGATGAAATACGAAACGATCGACCAGTCGCAGATCAAGGACATAATGGATGGCCGCGAACCACAGCCGCCGGAAGACTGGGAAGACCCGGACGATGGCCTGGCGAAAAAGGGCGGCAAGAAAGCACCGGCATCCGAGGGTCCGGTTCCGATCGGTGGGCCGGCCAGCGAGCACTAGATTCTGACAATGCAACGAAAATGAGACGCGAAACGGCAGCCACAGGCTGCCGTTTTTTCTACGTAACACAGGCAAACAAATTGCAGTTCGGATCACGACACCTCGACCTCGATCAACCTGCTGTCATGGGCATTCTGAATGTCACGCCGGATTCGTTCTCGGATGGAGGCTCGTTTACAGACCGTGACCTCGCGCTTCGCCACGCGGAGTCGATGCTTTCGGCTGGCGCTTCGATCATTGATGTTGGTGGCGAATCCACGCGACCGGGTGCCATGCCCGTTTCGGAACAACAGGAGATCGATCGTGTACTGCCGGTCATTTCTGCCATTGTGGATAGGTTGGATGTCATCGTATCGGTAGATACGAGCAAAGCCGGCGTCATGCGCGCCGCAGTCGCAGCCGGTGCGAACCTTATCAATGATGTTTACGCACTGCGCCAGGACGGCGCGCTTCAGGCGGCCGCAAGCCTGGATGCCGCTGTCTGCCTGATGCACATGCAGGGATCGCCGGCGACCATGCAGAAAAATCCTCGATATGAAAACGTGGCCGGAGACATCGCCGAATTCCTCAAAGGTCGTATTGCGGCCTGCACTGCGGCCGGACTTGCCCAGGAGCGCCTCCTTGTCGATCCCGGCTTCGGATTCGGCAAGAACGATAAAGACAATCTCGAATTACTGCACCGCCTGGATGAGTTCCGCCGGCTGGGACGACCTATACTGGTAGGCTTGTCACGCAAGCGAACGTTGGGCAACCTGACGGGCAAGTCCATTGAGCAGCGATTGTCTGCAGGTGTTGCAGCGGCCGTCTTGGCAGTGGAGCGCGGTGCAAGCATTATTCGCACGCACGATGTAGCAGAAACGGTTGATGCACTGTGCGTTGCGCAAGCTGTAATGAAAGCTGGATCGCATAAGGTCGTAATGGCAAATGGCTAGAAAATACTTCGGCACAGACGGCGTTCGGGGAACCGTTGGCAGCGATCCGATGAGCGCCGATTTCGCGCTGCGCCTCGCGAGTGCCGCGGCCCAGGTGCTGGTGCCAACCGGTGGAACCGTATTGATCGGCAAGGACACCAGGCTTTCGGGCTACATGTTCGAGTCGGCACTCGAAGCCGGCTTCGTGGCGGCCGGTGCCGATGTGCTGCTGCTCGGGCCGTTACCGACTCCCGGTATCGCCTACCTTACACAACACTTTGCCGCGAATCTCGGTGTGGTTATCAGTGCCTCGCACAATCCTTACCAGGATAACGGCATCAAGTTTTTCGATGCCAATGGCTCCAAGTTGTCAGATGAAATCGAAATCGAAATCGAACGCGTACTCAAACAGCCTGCAATTACGCTCGAATCGCAAAAGCTCGGCAAGGCCAAGCGCATCGATTCCGCCAGGATTCGCTACCAGGAGTTCTGCGCCTCGACCTTTCCGAAGGACCTTAGCCTGGAGGGCGTAAAAGTGGTTTTCGACGGCGCCAACGGCGCCGGCTACAAAGTCGGGCCGCGGACACTGAGCAACCTGGGTGCCGAAGTGATTCCGATTGGCTGTTCGCCGAATGGGCGCAATATCAATGCGGGTTGTGGTTCGACGCAACCGGAGTTGCTCCGGGCGACAGTGCCGGCAGTCAAAGCGGACGTGGGTATAGCATTGGACGGCGATGGCGACCGGGTCGTCATGGTCGACGAACTGGGCAACGCGATCGACGGCGACCAGCTGTTGTTTGTCCTGGCCACCGCACGCAAGGCCGAGGGCAAACTGCGGGGCCCGGTGGTCGGAACGGTGATGAGCAACCTGGGCCTCGAACATGCCCTGAGAAAGCAGAATATCGATTTCCGCCGGGCAAGCGTTGGCGATCGATATGTGCTGGAAGCGCTGCGCGAATCCGGCGGTACCATTGGGGGGGAAACCTCCGGTCACGTGATTTGTCTCGACCAGACTACAACCGGGGATGGCCTGATTGCCGCCCTGCAGATACTGGCGATAATGAAGCGCAGCGGCCAGCCGCTGTCGGAGTTGGTTAAGGGTATGACGCGATACCCGCAGAACCTCCTGAACGTACGGACCGCAAGACGGCTGGACTTGCACGGTACGCCGGTGATTCGTGATGCGATCGCACAGGCGGAGAAGGAGCTGGCCAAGTCCGGTCGCGTCTTGTTGAGAGCATCCGGTACGGAACCGGTCATCCGTGTCATGGTGGAGGGCGAAAACGAGCAGCAGGTCCTGCTCCTGTCCAAGCGCCTGGCCGACGTCGTGGAAAAAGCCGCTGGTTGAGAATGGCTGCCTGCGAGTGGCACGGGGCCGGATTCCGCGTTGATTTGCCGGGGTGGCCCCGGTATCCTTGCGCGCCTTTTGAATTGACAGACCCTTGGTGAGCTATGCGCGGTTACCTGATTGCCGGAAACTGGAAAATGAACGGCAGCAAGGCTGCCAACGCGAAACTTACCCGGGAAATCCTCGCGGGCTGGGCCGATACGGCATCGGTAAGGCTGCTGGTTTGCCCTCCGTATCCGTATCTGGGCATTCTGGCGGAGACATTGTCCGGCACGCCAGTCGCGCTGGGAGCGCAAAACGTATCGCAGCACGCATCCGGCGCATACACCGGCGAGGTATCGCCGGGAATGCTGAAGGATATGGCGTGCGAATTCGTCATCGTGGGTCATTCGGAGCGTCGTGCGCTGATGGGCGAAAGCAGCGACATCGTTGCCGAGAAGTTTGCGGCGGCGATATCGGCCGGCCTGCGCCCGATACTTTGTGTCGGCGAGACGCTTGAAGAGAGGGAGCAGGATCGCACCGAGGCAGTGATCGACGAACAACTCGATGCGGTACTGGATCGCGCAGGTATCGAGGCATTTGATTCGGCAGTAATAGCCTATGAGCCTGTCTGGGCGATTGGCACCGGTCGAACCGCCAGTCCGCAGCAGGCGCAGGATGTGCACAGGCATATTCGCAGCCGTCTGGCGGCCAGGAATGCGGAAATCGCCGAAGCAACACAGATTTTGTATGGCGGCAGTGTCAAAGGAGACAATGCTGCGGGTCTATTCACGATGCCCGATATCGATGGCGGTTTGATCGGTGGTGCATCACTGAAGGCCGGGGACTTTTTAGCGATAGCTGCGGCTGCGGCATCGCTCGGATGAGGAAGAAATGAGTAATATTCAGACAGCTTTGCTGATTGTGCATACCTTGATTGCGTTGGCGATAATCGCATTAGTGCTGCTGCAGCGAGGAAAAGGTGCGGAAGCAGGCGCGGCTTTCGGTGCCGGTGCATCAGGAACGGTTTTTGGTGCGCGCGGTTCAACCAACTTTTTCTCGCGTACCACGGCCATTCTGGCAACCTTGTTTTTTGCCAGCAGCCTGGCGCTCGCCTACATGGCCAGTCTGGAACCGGAAGCGGGCCCGCGCAGCCTTATTGAAACGGCAGCCCCGGTCGAAGACAGTGCGCCGGCCGGCAGCGAAGCTGCAGACGCATTGCCGGAACTGCCGGATCTCGAGTCGCCGGATAACACAGGCGCCGCCGAGCTCAACGACGAGCTACCGGCTCTTGACGACGAAGCAGGCACCGAATCGGAAGGTATTCCACAGCAGTAATTCATGTCCGATATCGCTCTGGTGGTGGAATTGGTAGACACGCTGTCTTGAGGGGGCAGTGGCGAAAGCCGTGCGAGTTCGAGTCTCGCCCAGAGCACCATTTCATTTTTTTGTTGTTTGCATACCGGCAGCTTCTTAGCCGTCACCGGCATTCTGAATGCGTCAAGCGGCTAGTTCCGCAGATGACATCGATCCAGGGCAATACGTTCAGGGGTGTTGTGAGAGCAGGGCGGGCTGATACAATGGCGCGCTAATGCAACTGGCATTTGCTCGAAATCAGCTCCCAATATTCCGACATGCTGCAAAATTACATTCCCGTACTGATTTTTCTCGGCATTGCGACCGCGATCGGCCTGTTGCTGATGGCGCTCGGATTTTTATTCGGCCGGGGACAAAAAGATTCTGAGAAACTGTCGCCATACGAGTGTGGCTTTGAGCCATTCGAGGATTCTCGAATGAAGTTCGACGTTCGCTACTATCTCGTTGCCATCCTGTTTATTATTTTCGATCTGGAAATTGCGTTCCTTTTTCCGTGGGCTGTATCG
>JAOUGX010000123.1 GCA_029865385.1 Gammaproteobacteria bacterium | reverse complement strand
ACGTCGCTCAGCGAAGACCGGTTTCTTGATTACGTGATCGACGAGCTCGGTAAGTGCAAATTGCCTCAAGGTGCCATTTGTTTCGAGATTACCGAGACTGCCGCGATCTCCAACCTGTCGCGTGTGATTCATTTCATGCAGACACTGAAGCAGCTCGGCTGTAAATTCTCTCTGGATGATTTCGGCAGCGGCCTGTCGTCATTTACCTACCTGAAAAACCTGCCGGTCGATTACCTGAAGATCGACGGCCAGTTCATCCGCAATGTGGCGGAAGACCGCGTCGACGAAAGCATGGTGCGTGCGATCAATGAAGTCGGCCGCGCGATGGGCATCGCGACGATTGCCGAGCGCGTCGAAACCCGTGAGGTGCTGGACAAGCTGAGCGAACTCGGCGTCGAATACGCACAGGGCTATTTCATAGCAAGGCCCACTTCGGTGCAGACTTTCGAACCCTGGGCCGACGAAAGCTTTTCCCGACTCGCCTGAGCAGCCTGCAACAGCTGCGCTTTCCTGCGCGCCGATGCGTTACACTGGTCATCCCGTTTGAACTGCATGCGAATCCATGCCCGTAGAAAGTTCCGTACAAGAAAAGACTGCGACACTGCTCGCGGACGACGAACCTGCCCCGTTCCGCGTGTTGAACGAGGATTCGAGCCACCCGGTATTGCTCCTTTGTGACCATGCCAGCCGGCGCTTTCCGGCGTCGGTCGGCAGCCTCGGCCTCGATCCGGCGGCGATGCGCTGTCACCTGGCCTGGGATATCGGGGCGGGTGCGTTGACCGAAAGGCTTGCGATGGCCTTTTCGCTTACCGCCGTGCTGGCTGCCTATTCGCGTCTGGTGGTGGACTGCAACCGGCAACTTCTGGATCCCGGCGCATTTCTCGTGTTCGGAGATGGCATCCTGGTACCGGGAAACCGGCACCTGAGCGAAGCGCAGAAAGCAGCACGTGCCGATGAAATCTACTGGCCCTATCATGCGGCGATAAATCGTGAAATAGCGCGGCTGTCCGCGCAGCAACGCGCTAAGGCCGGATTTCCGATAGTGCTGTCCATCCACAGCTTCACACCGGTTCTGGATGGCGTTTCCCGCCCGTGGGAGATCGGTATCTTATGGGACAAGGACCGTCCGACAGCGGAAGCGCTGATCCGCGGATTTTCGGATGCGGGTTACCAGGTCGGCGACAACCTGCCGTATTCGGGCAAAGCACCTCAGGATTACACCATTGACAACCATGCCGAAGCAGCCGGCCTGTTGCATGCCGGGATCGAAATCCGGCAAGACCTCATTGACGGTGCGGAAGGAGTCGACAAACTGGTATCTGTGATGCGACCGATCATTAAGTCATTGGCTTCGTCGGTTCGCCCGGGCGACGCACAGGAAGAACGAAGAAGCGCCGGGCATGATTAGCGCGCGGACTGGATAGCTGACATACAGGGGGTACACGTGAACCGCAATGAACCGCCATTCACGATCGGCGTGGAAGAAGAATACCTGCTGATCGACAAGGAGACCCGCGGGCTGGTGGTTGATCCGCCGAAGTCCTTCCTCGGTGAGTGCGAAGAACGATGCGGCAGCCAGGTTTCGACCGAATTACTGCGGTCACAGATCGAAATCGGTACCAAAGTCTGCGCCAATATTCAGGAAGTGCGTGCCGACCTGTCGCGACTTCGTCGCAACATCATTGAAGTCGCAGATAACCATGGCCTTGCTCCCATCGCATCATCGACCCACCCGTTCAGCCGCTGGGCCGAACAAAAGCATACGCAGAAAGATCGCTACGAGTCGCTGACGGCAGAGATGCAGGGCGCGGCGCGTCGGCTGGTTATCTGCGGTATGCATGTGCACGTCGGTATCGAGGACGATTCGTTGCGAATCGACCTGATGAACCAGTTGAGCTACTTCCTGCCGCATCTGCTGGCGTTGTCCTGCTCATCGCCGTTCTGGGAGGGGCGCGACACCGGGCTGAAGAGCTACAGGCTGACCATTTTCGATGCGTTGCCGCGGACCGGCCTGCCGGAACGGTTCACGAGTTACGCTGAATTCCAGCGCCACGTGAACGTACTTATCGACGCCGGCCTGATTGAGGACTCGACCAAGATCTGGTGGGACCTGCGACCGAGCGGGCGATTTCCGACCCTGGAAACGCGCATCATGGATGTCTGTACGCGGTTGGAAGACGCCGTCTCGCTGGCCGCCTTGCTCGTTTGCATCATGCGCATGCTGTATCGCCTGCGCTGCAGCAACCAGCGCTGGCGCACCTATACGCCAATGTTGATCCGCGAAAACCGCTGGCGCGCGATGCGCTACAGCTTTGACGAGGGCCTTGTCGATTTCGCCAAGGGCAGCGTTGTGCCTTTCGAAACGCTGCTCGACGAAATCCTCGTGCTGGTAGGCGAGGACGCCGCCGCGCTCGGTTGCGAGGCCGAGGTCAGCGGCGTGCGAAACATTCTGAGCCGCGGCACCAGCGCGCATCGACAACTGAAAGCGCACGAGCTGGCGTCGGCATCGGGAAGCAGCCCCGAGGAATGTCTCAGGGCCGTCGTGGATACCCTGGTCGAGGACACCGCGCACGGAGTTTAGCTGCAAAGCGACTGCTATAATTACTTATAAAACAACAGCTTATTCCCTTTCTAATCCACCCGGTTGTGACCGGCTGCGCGTCTTCACAGCGGGGAATGCGGCACAGGTCGCAGCATCGATCGGCGATCGAAGCTAGCATCGCCGGATGTACGTCCAATCCTTTCGAAACGGACTGCCGGGGCCGCGTTGCTAGCGCAGCTGGACGCCATGCTGCCCGCGGTCCTTGGCTTCGCCGCATTGCTTTATTTGTGGCTGGCGGTCCGTGTTTCGCGCGTGTCGATGCAGGGCTCGAGCAACGCCATCAGTTACTTCCTGTTTCTGATCGGTGCCATGGTTGCGGGAAGCGCATTCGCCTATGGTACCGAGGATCCGCATATCTATGGCATCGGCAGGACGCTGAGTTTTTTCTCGGCCGGGTTTCTGCCGTTGGTGCTGTACACCATCTACCGTGAGTACACGGTGGGAACAACCCATCCTTTGCTGATCGCATTGCTATCGGTCATTCCGATCATCTCGACCTTGCTGGCGATTACAAACCCGATTCACAACATGATTTGGACTGCGGTGCAGACGGATTCCGGGCTGCGATTCACCGACCCGGTTGAGCACCTGTGGTTCCAGCGAGTGCACGCGCCGTTTGCTTACGGCCTGTTCGGGTACTCCGTGCTTGCCATGGCAAGCCGGCTGCCGAATATTGCGCGAGCGCATCGACGCAAGATCATCGTGCTGCTGGCGTGCGCGGTAGCGCCGTACGGTGTCAGTGTGGCGAACACGCTGCTGGGAATCGGTCCGATCAGTTTTCCTTTCACCTCACTTACGCTGGTGCTGCTGTTGCCATTGTACTGGTGGGCCAGCCTCGAGCTTCGCGTTTATGAATTCAGCCCGCTGGCGTACCAGACCATGTTCGATCACGTGCGGGATCCGATTATCGTGCTCGACAAATCGCAACGAATCATCAGTGCCAACCAGCCGGCGCAGGTGCTGCTGAAGGGCTCTGAGCGCAGCCTGCTCGGGCAGAAATTGTGGGAGGACCTGCCGGAGGCGCAGGCTGTGCTGAATCACGCCCGGGATCGGGATCTTACCCAGACGATTCGCATGCAGTCGGACCGGTTTTTCGAATTGAACAGTGCGCCACTCAAGAGTCCGTCCGGCCGCGACCAGGGCACGGTCGTGGTGTGCCGCGATGTCACCGAGAGAAAGCGCGCGCTGCGGGCGCTGGCGGACAGCGAGCATCTGATTCGTTCGCTCGTCGAACATTCGTCGAACGGCATTCTGCGTTTCGCCAGAGACTCGCGCGACAGCGAGCAGAAATTTCGTTGCACGTTCGCGAATCGCGCTGCAGAACGTTATTTGCACAGCGGTAACGGCACGCTGGTCGGCATGCCCCTCGACAAGCTGGAACTGCTTGAGCCGGCCCGCTTGCAACAGCAATTCGGCACAGGAACGGAGGGCACTTGCAGCGTCAGCTATGAAACCGAGGTGGAAGGCAATGACGCCGACACGTGGTTGCGCGTAGTCGGCGAGCCGGTAGGCGAGGATTTTTCGGTTACCCTGATCGACATCACCCAGCGCAAGCGCAACGAGAACAAGATCCTGGCCGATGCATTGCGCGATCCGCTGACCGGTGTGCTGAACCGGCGAGGATTTGAAAGAGACGCCGCCGGCAGCCTGGGCCAGCACGAGCAGGGCGCCGTGCTGTACCTCGATCTCAACAATTTCAAAATGATCAACGATCGATTCGGCCACCAGGCGGGTGATGCGTTACTCAAGGCCTTCGGCCACCGGCTGGGGTTTTGCCTGCGGCCGGAAGATATCCTGGCAAGACTGGGGGGTGATGAATTCGCCATCGTGCTGCCCGGTGTGAGCGTCGACGACGCGAAACACGTGGCGGAAAGACTGGTGGAAACCGCCTCCGAGGCCTACATCATCCAGGGCCAGGAAATCGAGTGTGCCGCCAGCGTCGGTATTGCGCTGATGCCCCTGCACGGCAAAGACCTCTGGAGTCTCGTCAGCGTCGCCGACCAGGCAATGTACAACGCCAAGTTCCTGCGCCGCGGTGATGCGGCCAACGACCGGGCCGCTTACGTAGAGGCGGCCATCGCATCCTGATTTGCCTTGACTTTACTTCCATATATCGGGAAACTTCGATATATGGAAGTAAATACCGCCCTTGAAGCCCTTAACGCGTTGGCCCAGGAAACACGCCTCTGGGTCTTCCGTCTGCTGGTTCAGGCCGGGCCGCAGGGCTTGCCGGCCGGCGAGATCGCCGAATCCCTGAGTTCTCGGCAGAACACCGTGTCGAGCCATCTGAAACAACTCCAGTCCGCCGGGCTCATCGACAGCGTGCGGCGCGGCCGCCAGGTCGTTTACAGCGCCAACTACGACACAGTTCGCAAACTGGTGTTGTTCCTGGTCGAGGACTGCTGCGCCGGCAGCTCACAGATCTGCAATCCACTGGTCGATTCGCTGACGAAGTGCTGCGAATCGGCCCCATCAATGAGGACCATCACATGAAACGCTTTCACGTCAACATTGCCGTCAAGGATCTCGATAGGTCGCTTCGGTTCTACCAGGACCTGTTCGCTGCGGAGCCAACGGTCGCCAAAGTCGACTATGCGAAATGGATGCTGGACGATCCGCGCATCAATTTCTCGATAACGCAAAGCGACAGCAAGCGCGGCATCCAGCACCTGGGACTGCAGGCGGAGTCGATGCAAGAGCTTGGCGAGATTCAGCAACGCCTGTCCACCGCGGGGCAGAAGACCGTCGATCAAGCGGAAACGGAATGCTGTTACGCGCGCTCGAGCAAGAGCTGGCTCCGGGATCCGGACGAGGTATCGTGGGAAACGTTCTTCACCCACGGACAAATTACGCATTACGGCGGCGAGTTCGTCGACGCCCGCGAGATGCTGAAACCGCCAGCGGACCCAGTCGGCAAGCGCTGCTGCGCCTGAACTATCCGCATGCAGGAGATGTACAAGGTATTGATCCTCTGTACCGGAAATTCGGCGCGCAGCATCATGGCCGAAGCGATTCTCAATGAACTGGGAGAAGGCCGCTTCAAGGCATTCAGCGCGGGCAGTCATCCGACGGGGCTCATCAATCCGGCGGCGTTGCGCCAATTGCGTCACGCAGGGCACGAGGTCGACGGGTTGCGCTCGAAGTCCTGGGACGAATTCGCTGGCGCCGATGCGCCGCAGATGAACATCGTAATCACCGTCTGCGACAGCGCTGCAAACGAGAGTTGTCCGCTGTGGCATGGCGCACCCGTCGCAGCGCATTGGGGCATGCCCGATCCGGCAGCGGTAACGGGGTCCGCAGCAGACGTCGAGACGGCTTTTCGGCACGCCTACGCGGTCATTCGGCACAGGGTCAGACAGCTGATCGATCTGCCGCTGGCAAATCTGAAGCGGCCGGAACTCGAACGGCAGCTTGCCGCTATTGCTGTGTCGGCACCCGACCGCCGATGAGCGTTTTCGAGCGCTACCTGACCGTCTGGGTGCTGGCCTGTATCGTTGCGGGCATAGGCATCGGTCACCTGTTTCCGGATTTGTTCCAGATGATCGCAGATGCGGAAGTCGCCCGTGTGAACATGCCGGTTGCTGTTCTTATCTGGATCATGATCATCCCGATGCTGATCAAGATCGACTTCAGCGCGTTATCCGAAGTACGTGCGTACTGGCGCGGAATCGGCATCACGTTGTTCATCAACTGGGCGGTAAAGCCGTTTTCGATGGCCGCTCTTGCCTGGTTATTCGTCGGCGTGGTTTTCAACGACTACCTGCCGCAGGAACAACAGAGCTCCTACATCGCCGGGCTGATTCTGCTGGCAGCTGCGCCGTGTACGGCGATGGTGTTCGTCTGGAGCAATCTGTCTGACGGTGAGCCGCATTTCACGCTGACTCAGGTGGCGCTCAATGACCTCATCATGGTGGTCGCTTTCGCGCCGATCGTTGCGCTGTTACTGGGCTTGTCGGCCATCACGGTTCCGTGGCAGACATTGCTGCTTTCCGTTGCGCTGTACATCGTGGTACCGGTGGTCATCGCCCAACGGCTTCGCCGGCAAGTGTTGCGAAACGGCGGGGTGGCACGGTTGCAGGGCGTTCTGCAGCGACTGCAGCCGTGGTCGCTTGTTGCGCTGCTGGCAACGCTCGTATTGCTGTTCGGGTTTCAGGGCAGTCAGATCATCGAACAGCCCCTGATCATCCTGTTGCTCGCTGTGCCCATTCTGATTCAGGTGTATTTCAACTCAGGACTCGCGTATTTGCTGAACCGTGCGGCCGGTGAGGCGCATTGCATTGCCGCGCCGTCCGCGCTGATCGGTGCAAGCAACTTTTTCGAACTTGCGGTGGCAGCGGCGATCAGTCTTTTCGGACTTTCTTCCGGTGCGGCGCTCGCGACGGTGGTAGGCGTACTGATCGAAGTGCCGGTGATGCTGAGCGTCGTAAAGATCGTGGCCATGACCCGTCCATGGTACGAAAGAGGCGCCCGCGTTTCCGCGGCGTCGGGCACAGACTGATTCGCGGAGAATCGGCGCCGCCGGCGTCAGTTGTCGTAGATGATGATGTCGAAGAGATTCGGATCGACGGTATCCAGCAGCGCCATTTCCACGATGCCGCCCAACGTGAGATCGATGGAGACCGGGCCGGCAATGATGTCCTTTTCGTTCGGTAAGGTAACGGCAATCTGGTAGCTGTCAGCAATTCGATTCTCGATGTATCCGGTGGTCGCGAGGAAAGGCAAGCTGAACAAGCGCGGAAAGATGTCGGCAATGTCTTCCGAATCGAGATAGACGTAGACGTCGACTGCGGGCACATTGGAGGCGACGTGCGTCAGCCGCCATCGGGCCACGGTTTCGATCGGTCGTCGATTGTCCGGAAAGACCAGTGCGTTCAATTCGGCCGGCTTGCCAACCAGGAATGCCGTATTCCGCGAGCCTGCGGTGACCGACAGCGTGTCTTCGAGCAGCAATACGCCGGTGTCGCCGGTTGGGGTGAAAGTTACCGGTACGATGTCCGTCTCGAAATCGAAATCTGCCGTTAATTCGCTGAATCCAAGGTCGTTTACCAGCGGGGTCGTAAAGTCATCGTTCGAGTACATGTCGACATTGCCGGTCGCAAAGGCCGCGTGCACAAGGCGCAGGGTCGGCGGATTGTCCTGATCGACCAGTTCCGTGCTTTGATTGCCGGCGCCCATGGCCCTGACACTGAGGTCTCCGGTTATCGATGGATCGGGATCGAAAACGCTGAAGATCACCGACGTTGCGCCGATCTGCGAAAAGGTTCGCGAGCGATAGCGAATGTCCAGCGGATCGTCCTTTGTCGTCAGGATCAATTCGTAGTCGCCCGCCGCAAGCTCGAACGGAGCCGAAAGTTCGCCGTACACCGCCGTTGCGCGCGCCTCGCCTGGAACCGGTGCCGTACCGGGGGCATCGAGGTACACATCGAGATCGCCGGCCGAGGTCGCAAGATGCAGGCTTCGCGCTTCGAATACGGTTTCGCTGCCGCTCCATTGGCGTTCCGGATACTCGGCCGTCAACAGCGTTGGGGCAGAAAGCGAACCGGTCAGCGCGAACAGGTATTCCGTGTTGGCGACGACGTCGACGTGCTGGCTGGCAATGCGTGTTGAAAGAACATCGCCGGCAAGCCGCGCTTCGAAATTGATTGTGTAGTCCAGGTCATCGATGCGTCGCGTAGCCGTGTCCTTGTAATTCATCGCGCCCTGCAATCTTTCTTCGACCAGGAATCCGATATCGGGCGACTGAAGGATCGCATTGATGCCGCGAAGATTACCCTTGCCGGTGGCCTCGGGACGGCTGGTTTCCGCACAACCGCTCACGGCGAGAGCGACGGCTACGACCATAAGGAAAGATCTGAAAATCATAAACATTCGATTGCTCAAGTAGGTGTTCGTCGACGGTCCGACATTCATTCTGACAACAACGGTAACAGCGAGTTGCCTTTGCTGATCGTTCATTCGCATACGTCTCCGGACCGCCACTCGCGGCGGCTTATCGGGATGCGCAGCGAAATGACTAACTTGCCTTGCGGGCTTCGTATCCGTAAACGGATTTGACCTCGAGGAATTCATCGATGCCGTGCGCACCCCATTCGCGGCCGTTGCCGGATTGCTTGTAGCCGCCGAACGGCGCCATGGAATCCAGCGATGCGCCGTTGATGTGCACCATGCCGGTACGCAATCGGCTGGCAATTTTTCGCGCGCGCTCGAGGTTTCCCGAACTTACGTACCCGGACAAGCCATACGGCGTGTCATTGGCGATGCGAATGGCTTCTTCTTCGCTGTCGAACGGGATGATCACAAGAACCGGGCCGAACACTTCTTCGCGCGCAATCGTCATCTGGTTGTTGACCTCGCTGAACACGGTCGGCTTGACGAAATAACCTCGTGACAAACCCGCCGGTCGTCCGGTACCGCCGGCGACGAGCTTGGCGCCTTCGTCGATGCCTTTCTGTATCAAGGTCTGGATCTTGTTCCACTGCAATTCGGAAACGACCGGGCCCATTTCGGTTTTTTCGTCGGTTGGGTCACCGGTGACGACGTTTTCTGCTATGCGCGCGGCAATGGCCGCGGCTTCCGCCAGTCGCTTTCTCGGTACCAACATGCGAGTCGGCGCGTTGCAGGACTGACCGGTGTTCTCGAAACACTCTTCGACACCTTTGCTGACGGCCTTTTCGAAGTTTGCATCTTCCAGGATGATGTTGGCGGATTTGCCGCCCAGTTCCTGCGCCACACGTTTGACACTAGGCGCAGCATTCTGCGCGACCGCGACGCCCGCGCGTGTCGAGCCGGTGAACGACACCATGGCGAT
>JAOUGX010000122.1 GCA_029865385.1 Gammaproteobacteria bacterium | reverse complement strand
ACGTTCTTCTCGCTGGACGACGAACCGATCCAGCTTGAGGACGATCGCGTCGTTCAGCAGTTCGAACCCGGCAGATGCCTGGAACCAACACGCGTAACAGCACTTGGCCTGAACGGTCGCAGCTTTCCGGCGCAGATACGCGCGTCGGAAATAGCATTGAACGGAACGCGGCACTTCGTTCTGTGCATTCAGGAGTTGACTGCTGAAGTCCAGGCCGAAGTAGCCCTGCAGCGCGCCGAATCAAGATACCGCAACTTGTTTGGCAACATGCTGGAGGGCGTCTATAAGAGCACGGCCGATGGGAAAATTCTTACGGCGAACGCGGCATTGGTTCGCCTGCTGGGATTCGCGTCGGTGGACGAGTTGAAGTCCACGATCACTACGCCCGATCTTTATCGTTATCCGGAAAGACGCAAACAGCTGGTCGACCACCTGGCGCGCATGAAATCAGTTCGCAACTATGAGATCGAACTGGTGCGAAAGGACGGTACATTCGTAACGGTAATCGCCAACATTCGTGCAATTCACAGCGATGCTGAAAGTGGCACGATTTACGAGGGAACGATATCCAACATCTCGGATGTGGTTGCCGCACGCACGGCGCTGCGGCATGGCGAAGAACTGTTTCGTGCCATGACGGAACATGCGCTCGATATCGTTACCGTACTCGCTCAAAACGGAGATTCGATCTACATCAGCCCGTCCGCCGGTAAGTTGTCCGGTATGGGCCCGGAGTATGCCGTCGGACGCAATGTCTTTCCTGCAATTCATCGTGACGATCTTGAGTCGGTCAAAGCCGTCCTTCACAAAGCGTTTGCCGATCCCGGTTCACCGCATCAATTCACGTTCCGCTTCTTCCGCGGTGACGGCCAGGTGTTATTCCTGGAATCGGTCGGCAGCGCGTACCGGACTTATGATGGCGAGTTACGTGCTGTCGTACATTCGCGGGACATCAGCGAAAGACTGCGGACTGAAGCTAAATTGCAACAGGCACAGAAGATGCAGGCGGTGGGCCAGCTGACCGGTGGAATAGCACATGATTTCAACAATTTGTTGACGGTGATCGTCGGAAACCTCCAGTTACTGGAGAAGCAAGTTGAAAAGCCGAGTGCGGTAACCCAGGTGAAGACCGCATTACGCGCATCCATGCAGGGCGCCGAACTGACTCGCCGGCTGCTCGCATTTTCGCGCCGCCAGTTCCTTGAACCGAAAGTCATCGATGTCAATGAACTCCTGATCGGTATGGAGCCGATCGTTCGCCGCAGCCTCAGTGATTCGGTCGCCGTTCACAGGAACTACGCCGAGGATATCTGGCCGACGAAAATAGACCCGGCACAATTGGAGGATGCGTTGCTCAATCTTGCGCTGAACGCCGCCGATGCCATGCCCTGCCATGGCGACCTGACCTTGTCGACGCACAACCAAACACTCGCAACAGGCGATTTGCCGTCCGACTCATCGGGCGATGCTGGCGACTACGTTTGCGTGACGGTGGCCGACACAGGCTGCGGCATGTCGGAGCTGGTCGTGGAGCGCTCGATTGAGCCGTTCTTCTCGACCAAGGGCGATCACGACGGTAGCGGCCTCGGGCTGAGCATGGTGTACGGATTCGTGCGCCAATCCGGCGGGCACATGACAATCGACAGCAAGCCCGCCGCGGGTGCCCGTATCCGCTTATTCCTGCCACGCTCGAAAGAGCCAATCACTGAAACGGCACAGAACCATTACAACCTCGCCACTCGAAAACGCAATCAACTGGACGACTGATTCTGTGAATGAAGTTACCAAGATAGACCGGCTGCTCATCGTCGATGACGAAAAAAATGTCGCTGACACCCTCAGAAATATCTCCTGCAACTTGGGTTATGCGGTAAAAGTCGCAGACAACATTGCGACTTTTCGTAAATTAGAGCGCGATTTCGATCCAACCGTCATCCTTCTCGATTTGCAGATGCACGGAAATGACGGGGTCGAATACCTTAAGGTTCTTGCAAAGCAGAAGTCGTCCGCCAGCATCATCGTGTTAAGCGACACCGAAAACCGCACATCGTGGACTACATCGCAGCTTGGCAGCGTGCTGGGCCTGCAAATGGCGGCAATGCTTCAGAAGCCGATATCGATCCATGCTCTGAGACGGGAACTGAGGAAACTCATGCACGGCAGCACGCCGCTTACCGCAGCGCGTTTGTCAGCAGCTATCAAGGTCGGTCAGGTTCGTCCGCACTTCCAACCCAAAGTAACGCGCAGCCAGAATGGAAGCTGGCAGGTCGGCGAAGTCGAGGCGCTGGCCCGATGGTATAGGAGCGACGGCAGTATCGTCCTGCCGGACAATTTCATAGAGCTTGCCGAGGACAGCGGGCTACTGGGCGGGTTGACCGATAGCATGTTGCAGCAAGTGGCAGATCAACTGGGACGCTGGAATAAGCAAGGACATCGCGTGCGGGCAGCGGTCAATCTGTCACCGACCCTGCTGACTGACCGCAAACTTCCGGATCGCCTCGAACGACTGCTCGGTAAACATGGCGTCGAAAACAACCAACTTATCCTCGAGGTCACCGAACAGGTTGTCATCGAGCACACACAGGCGACGATTGGAGTGCTGAGTCGCTTGCGTGCAAAAAATATCGGACTTGCTATTGATGATTTCGGCACAGGCTACTCCTCGCTTGAGCAACTCTATCGTATGCCATTTGATGAGCTGAAAATCGATCACTCGCTTATCAGGCGCTGCCAGTCGAACAAAGACATACGGACCATCATCGAGGCAATCGTCATACTGGGCCAGAAGCTCGGCATGACCGTCTGCGCGGAAGGCGTGGAAACCGCGGATGCTTTCGAATTCATTTCCGGCACCGGCTGCGACAAGCAACAGGGCTACCTGATCGGCAAGCCGGTACCGGCTGCCGAACTGGAAATGCTAATTGGCCAGACGATGAGTGACCTGCGAGCAACCAGGGCAATAGCCTGATTATCAGTTTGTCTTTGTATCGGCCGAAACGAAACTGGCTGTGAAGCAGCAACCGTCGTCCGCAGAGAAATTCAGGCCGACGTGACCTCCTACGCGATGCACGATACCGTGTACTGTTGCCAACCCGAGCCCGCCGCCCGCACCCATCGGCTTGCTGGTTACCAGCGGCTCAAAAATGTTGCCCGCCAAAATCGGATCGATGCCGGGCCCGCTGTCGCAGACACTCAGCGTGACGTATTGACCGGAATAGAACTTGCCGCAGGATGCACACTCTGCATGCACTCTTCCTTCCCGCACATCGACTGAAATTTCGCCACCGTCACCCACCGCGTCAATCGCGTTGTAGAGATAATTAGTCAGCACTCTGTGGACATCAGCTTTTTCCGCCAGGGCCAGCGCACGGGCAGCGGTGCCGCCGAATTTCAGGATGACCGCGGAACTCAGCGACGGCCGCACAAGTTGCAGGGTATTGCGTGCTTCGAGAACTATATCGATCGGCCCGGCGCTCATGCGACTGCTCGCGGAGCCGAACACCCGCAGCTTGTCGACAAGATCCTGAGCATAGCGCACGCCGAGGCCGACCCCTTCGATGTCCCGCTGTTCGATGTCGCCCTTGTTCGGCGTGTCCTCGATAGCTTTCGCATGCATACTGATCGCCGAGATCGTGTTTCCGAAATCATGTGCCAGGCCGGCAGACAGGCGACCGAGTGTTCCCATGACCAGTGTTCGCTCGAGTTGCTGCTCGAGATCATCCGCCTTCGTTTGCGCGGACCCGCTTTTCGCGGTCAGCTCGATGATGCGGGTCCGCATCATCCTGTGAAAAAACATAAGAATCGAACCGACCACGATAATCCAGAAGAAAACGAATACGGTGCGGACCGTGACGGCGTCGGGGGTCAGAATGCCGAAACCGTATCCCGCAAGATGCACGACAGGTAACGCCAGACCAAATAACGACAGAGTGTTTGCCGCCGGATACAGTCGCTCGATCAAAGACGCTGAACTTCCCGACACTTTCAGGTTTACCCGGCTCGCGATATACGCCGCAGGGCACCAGAGGTTCCAGACCAGATTGATCATACTTTCGCGACGAAAGTCGAGGTACCCGGCACGATAGAGCCAGGACAGGGCATCGGCGATCGCTACCAGCAAAAAGGTAAATGCCAACGCGCTGTAAACGCGAGACCATGAACTCTCCTGGCTTTGGAAAGCAGCTACCGTGAGCCGCAAGGTCAGATACAGATCAAGTGCCGCGTAAAGCACGAAATAGGATTCGTAATCGGTCTTGCCCGCGATGTACGGCACCAGGGAAAAGTAAGTGAAGACGGCAGCGAGCAGGAAAACACCGGTTGCCGCTGACGTGCCATAGTTAAGAGACCACAGCGGATTGTTGCGGGCTTCGAAGCGCAGCTCGACAGCGACGATAATGCAGGCATAGTAGCCCAGGTACAGCACGTCGACGAGCAGCCCCGGACTCTGATTGACGTCTGTCGAGACGACGATTCCACTCAGTCTACCGATCAACCAGAACGCAAATCCGCCGGCAATGAGAATCCAAAACATTGTCGCAGGGCTATCCGACGATCGGCGTGCAGCCTGCAGGAACAACAACACTGCGAATGCCAGCAGCACGACTTCTATTGCGCTGACTTCGAAACCCGGTTTCAATACATCGAGCGCGGGCACGATATAGGACATAAGACTGGCGAACCATACTACCAGTGCGAGCGCCAGAAACGAATGTACACGCAGGCGAGCCATCGCGGCGGCGAGCCGCGTGCTCGTGTCGTGTAAACTGTCCGCTTCCCTCATTCGTCGCTCCCCGAATACCGATATTTCGAGGACTCCTGTTCACCGACTTTCCGGCAGGTTTCAGGAACTTGAGCACAGACTGCCGTGAATCCCGCGCTTTCGCAAACGGAAACGCCACTTTCATCCAGTACAATACGAATGGACCAATTGTGTTTTCTGATTTTGCCGACCGCAATGGGCCGTTACTTCAGGGACTACTTGCCCAGTGCCCGGTGCAGCGAATTGATCTGTCGCTGCGACTCCTGAAGGATTGGAATCATGTCGCCGGTCGTAATCTGCAGGTGCCGGCTTGCAGGAACCTTATCGAGCTGGAATTCCATGTCGTCCTCGGCACGAATCAGCTGCGCGAACAGCCAGGCAAGCGTCAGCACATCCGTATAGCTCGCCTGGTCGCCGTGTTCTTTCTCGATTTCGCGGTAGTGGGCTACCGCCTCGGACATGTACGGCGCGAAGCCCCAGTTTTCGAGGATCGAGCTGCCTATGGCTCCGTGCCATTCGTCCATGACGTGAAACAGATCGTGTTCGTCGCCGAAAATTTCCGGATGACTTTCCGCACGACCGAGAATATAGAGCTTGCCAATTCCATGCATGAGTCCGACCAGCATCGCTTCATCCGGATTCAGCTTGGTGCGCTTCTTGGCCAGCACGAAACACAATGCCGCAACCAACGCGCATTCGTCCCACAGCTTCTCCATGCAAACCCTGGCTTCTTTCAGCTTATAGGCCGATTTCGATTGCGCAATGCCGTGCGACATGGACGTGTTGCGCACCATGCTGTGGCCAATCCTGTTAACCGCAGTGCGTAGGTCCGTGATCGCGTCGGTCGCCGGCCGCAAAGCCGCAGAATTGGAAATTTTCAGGATCCGGGCAGCCAGTGCCGGGTCCGCGCCGATAATCTGCACGATCTGCTCGGTGGTGACGTTTTCATTGGCCAGTGCCTGGCGAATGCGGATCACGATGTCCGGGAAAGACGGCAGCTCCAGGCCACCTTTTGACAGATCCTGTGCCAGCATTTGCACAAGTTCGAGTTTGCCGCCCTGCTTTGCTTCTGCCGCTTCCATAGTCACTTGCCTGTCCCGGATCCGTTCTTTTGCGGTCGCCCGATCGCTGAATCAGTTGCCGCTGACAGGCTTCTTGTCGGCAGGAATTCGCAAGACTTGAGGCGGGCGGCCCGATCTTCAGAAAATCATCAACGAAACATCGGATTTCAATCAATTGCCCGCTTCTGAGCACGGCTACTGTTGCCATGGGTCATTCAGGAGAAGGTCGATGTTTACCGACGCTGACAGGATCTGCCGGAACCGCACGGGAAAGCGACCGGTCACGGGGTTTCGCATTGCTTTCCTGCTGCTGGTGTCGCTGGCGGGCTGCGCCGGCCAGGCGAAAAGCCTAAAGGCCCCCGGACTGCTATACCTGGCCGTCAGCAATCACTCGCATCCGCTGTTTGCAGAGGTCGCGCAGGACGTGTCGTCCAAGCGTGCACCGGTAAAAGTGACGCTCGATCCGCGGCTCGAGGCGTCCAGTGATTTCCGGCTGAAGCTTGATTTCAACATCCTGGACAAGCCGCTGCACGACGCCGAGTTCGTTTGGACGATGTCAACGATAATGATGCTGGGCGTCTAGCCCGCTGGGTGTGCGCGCCGCGAATTGACGCTGACGGCGGACCTGTATTCTCGTGATGGTACTGCCGTCAAAAGCTGGAGCATTATCGAATCTGACACTTCATACGGCAGTACGGATCGTATTCAAACGTTTCATTTGACGCCGACGAAGCCATCGATGCCGAACGGACACTCAGAATCGAGTTTGCATTCGTAACTCCGCAGCAGAGCCTCGGCAGTGCGATCGGTCGCGGCATGGGAGGCGTAATGACGATCGGCCTGGTCAGTGCCTGTGAACCTAACGTCATACGGCTCGACGCAGGTATTTTCGCTCGCGACGGCACACTCCTGTATCGATATCAGTTTTCGAAGAAGGTACGTGCATCCATGTTGGACAACTGTGCACTCCCGGACGAATACTCCCACTCAAAATATTTGCGTGGGTTGCTGAAAGAACTGCTTCGACAGATCAAGGCCGATAAATCACTTTAGTTGCCCCGTGCACCGTCGCCTGTCCGTATACTATGCCGCCTGGTATGGCGGTATGCGTAATGACGATGCACGAAATTCCCGAGGTAATACTCAAGGCGGGCCGCGAGAAATCGCTACGCCGCCGGCACCCATGGATCTTCTCGGGCGCGATAGAGAAAGTCAGCGGCCAGCCGCCGGCGGGGTCGACGGTTCGTGTGGTCGCTCAGTCGCGGGAATTTCTTGCCTATGCCGCCTGCTCGCCAAGCTCGCAGATTCGCTTGCGAGCCTGGTCGTTCGACGAATCCTCGACAGTCGACTCGGCGTTTATCGAATCGCGCATCGCTGTATCCATTGAGCTGCGCCGCAAACTGGGTCTATTGAATCCCGACGGAGCGTGCCGTCTGATATTCAGCGAGTCCGATGGTTTGCCGGGCCTAATTGTCGACCGTTATGGCGAATACCTGGTTTGCCAGTTTCTTTCCGCAGGTGCGGAGTTCTGGCGTGATGCTATTGTCACGGCGCTGCAGGAACAGCTGTCTCCGCTGGCAATCATGGAACGATCCGAAGCCGGTGTCCGGCGCAAGGAGGGACTGGAGCCGAGACGCGGCACGCTTCGTGGAACGGTGCCCTCGGCGCCAATCGAGTTCGTATCGGACAACTTCAGGCAACTCGTCGATCTCGAGCAAGGACAGAAGACCGGCAGTTACCTGGATCAGAGCAATAATCGGTTGCGGGTTGCCGCATACGCATCGGGTGGCCGCGTGCTCGACGCATACTCCTACTCCGGAGCATTCTCGATTAAGGCATTGCTGCAGGGCGCCACAGACGCGATGCTGATCGACAGTTCTGCGGACGCGTTGTCCCTGGCCAGGAAACAGGCCGACCTGAACGGTGTTGCCGAGCGCTGCCACTACGTGAACGCGGGCGTGCCCGAAGAGCTGCGCCGGCTACGTGACACACAAGAGCAGTTTGACCTCGTTGTTCTCGACCCGCCGAAGTTTGTCAGCAGTCAGCAGCAGCTCAAATCCGGATGCCGCGGCTACAAGGACATCAACATGCTGGGCATGCAATTGCTGAAGCCGGGCGGTGTTCTGGCGACGTTTTCCTGTTCGGGACACATGAGTGCGGACCTGTTCCAGAAAGTCGTCGCAGGCGCTGCCGTTGACGCCGGGCGCGATGCCCAGATCATCGAGCGACTGACACAGGCGCCCGATCATCCGGTTGCTCTGCCGTTTCCCGAAGCCGAGTACCTGAAGGGCCTGGTACTGCATGTAAGGAGATAGCCCCAAACCTGTGACCTGTGCCGCAATTTGATTCCACGTCATGCAACTTTTCTCAGTTTTCTCGCCCCGCTGCCGCTAACCATTCAAGAAGAAGCCCCGGGCACATGAATGGCTGATGAGCCAACGTAGCCAACTCACTCGCAGCTGAGCAGCAATGCAATGACTTTCAACAACGAACAATGTATTGGGCGTTACCAGCTGATTCGATCGCTCGGCAAGGGATCGCAGGGCTGCGTTTATCTGGCGCGGGATCCCACGCTCGATCGCCTTGTCGCAATCAAGGTGCTGACCGAAACCGACTCACCGCTTAACAGCGCTACGAACGATGGCACGCCGCTTGAGGCGCGTATTTCGAGCAAGCTGAAACACCCCAATATTGTGCCCATATTCGATGCAGCAGAGTGTGATGCCGGGCCGTACCTGGTTTTCGAGTATGTCGAGGGTGAAACGCTCGCTCATTATCTGAAGACAAACGGCGCCCTGACCATCGAAGCCGCCGTCTCATTGATTGGAGCCATCCTGCGAGCGCTCGCAACAGCGCACGCAGCGGAAGTCCTGCACCTCGATCTCAGCCCGAGAAACGTACTCATCGACGCCGATAACGTACCGCGAGTCATGGACTTTGGCCTCGCCCAGTATGTGAACGCTACGCCGGAGCCCGGCGCGACGACGACCGGCACATTGCGTTACATGTCACCGGAACATTTTCTGGGCAAACCACTCGGCCCGTGGACCGATGTTTTCGCATTGGGCAGTACTTTCTTCGAGGTGGTAACCGGCCAGCGGGCGATGCAGGGTAACAACATCCACGAAATTCAACATCGAATTATCGAGAGCGACGTCGACTTCGCGGTGTTAAACGAAAAGACACACGGCGCAGCATTCGCTCGTTTCCTTGCCGGCGCGCTGGAGAAAAACCTCGAGGGACGCTATGCGGATTGCTCGGTGATGTACGAAGCTTTTGAGCTGTTCCTTCGCGAGTCCGGCCTCTCGGAGAAATCGGCTAATGAAGAATCCACGCACAGCACGATCGAATTTCTCTTGCGACGAATGCAGCGCAAGGACGATTTTCCAACGATATCCCGCACACTGTCCGATATCAATCGCCTTACCGGTGACGACTCATCTGCTTCGGCCGACAAACTTGCCAATGTCATCCTGCGGGACTTCGCGCTTACCAGTAAATTGCTGAAGCTCGTCAACTCCGCCTTTTACGGAACACGTGCCGTCGAAGTCACCAACGTATCGCAGGCAATCGTATTTCTCGGGGTGGAGCAGGTTCGCATGACGGCCAACAGCCTGACCTTCTTTGGCCACCTGAAAGGAAATTCGGCGA
>JAOUGX010000026.1 GCA_029865385.1 Gammaproteobacteria bacterium | reverse complement strand
GTTGTGGCAAAAGTTCGGGTGTCGCAGGTGTCCACCGCTGCCCGAGCTGCGCGCAAAAAAAAGCCGCGCCCCTGAGGGCGCGGCTATATCGGATGCCCTGTGGGCCGCCTGTTACTTGAATGCGTATTCGAAACCGACCGAGAACATCCAGGCCGAATCCGTATCCTGAATGTCGAACCATTCATACTCGGCGCGCAGCCCAAATCCGCTCGCACCAGTAAACCGGCCGCCGAAGCCCAAAGCCAGATCTTCACCGCTGTCCGAGCCCTGGTCGATGCCGTCGATGCTCGCTGAGGCGTCCCAGCTTATAATCCCTGCCTTGCCGAACAGGTCGAATGTGTCGCTCACCGGAAAGGCGCCGACCGCATACAGGTCAAAACCATCAGCGTCTAATTCGGCATTGGAGCCAGCAATGTTCTCTGAGAGACTGCCGAAGTCCAGCCAGCTGCCTTCTACTCCCCAGTTATCAGTGAACATGTAAGCGCCAAAGATCTTGTAGCCGACGTCATTAAAGTCGACGTTGATGCCGCTGTCCCCAATCGAAATATTCGAATAGCCGAGCGATGCACCTGCCGAAAATCCCTTGTCCGCAAATGCCGGGCTGGCGCCCAGTACCGCGAGCAATACTGAACCCACAATAATTTTCTTCATGACGAACCTCCTGTTGCTACCCGAGCCGCGTCACACAGCTCGGATTGAATAAACACCCAATCGAAATATCTACCAACTGCAAAAATCATCTACCTGAATTGCAACTGACGTTCGTGTTGCGCTCTAACAACAATTTCACCGGTCTCAACACGCGCGGAGTATGTCCCTGAGCAAGTGAATTAGCAATAGCGCCCGTCACCAAAATCATAAAAATAACAGCCAATTACGGGAAGTCCCTACGTGTTACGGAAAGTCCCTACGTGGCTTATGTGATGGGTACGGCCGCGCGGAATTTCCTTTCTGTAACGAGATCACCACAGTATCGAATGTGCCAGCTGAATGACGGCTGAATCGCCCGGATCAGTTGCCCGATGCCTGAGCCGCGGCGCGGTCGATGGCCAGCTGGATAAGCTCGCGCGCTTCGGTGACGCCGTGCCAGTCGCCGATCCGAACCCACTTGCCGGGCTCCAGATCCTTGTAATGCTCGAAGAAATGTTCGACCTGCCGCAGCGTGATTTCCGGAAGGTCGGTGTAGTTCTGCACGTTGTCGTATCGCTTCGTCAGCTTGTGCGACGGTACCGCCAGAATCTTTTCGTCCTGGCCGGCGTTGTCTTCCATGATCAGCACGCCGATCGGCCTGACGTTGATGACGCAACCGGGGATCAACTGGCGCGTGTTGCACACGAGGACATCGATAGGATCGCCGTCCTCGGACAAGGTATGTGGCACGAATCCGTAGTTGCCGGGGTAGGACATCGGCGTGTACAGGAATCGGTCGACGACCAGCGTGCCGGCATCTTTATCCATTTCATATTTGATCGGTTGCCCGCCCAGCGGTACTTCGATGATGACGTTGACGTCGTCCGGGGGGTTATTGCCGATGGCAATGGCATCGATGCGCATAAGAAAAAATCCTGGGATACGGAGTCACGCGCAGAGTGCCCTAAAATCAGTATCTTGCAAAGCCGGCCTTCCAGTGCCCGCAGCTATGTCATTGATTGCTGCAATGCGCATAGCGCTTCGCAGCACATGTCACGTAGGCTCCCGCGATGATACGCATGTCCACATTCCAGGAGTTGCAACACAACGATCATTCACTCGGTCTTTACTGCATAACTTGCGATCGCTGGGGCATGGCCGACCTGCAACTCCTGATCGATACCGGCCGCGGTAACTACACGGTTACCGGTGCGCGCTTTCGTTGCACCGATTGCGGAAGTCTCGTGCAGAAACAATTGCGGCCGCCGGCGCCGACGCTCGGCAATACCGCGCGTTACATCTGACCGTCATTGCGAGCGCACCCCCGTCATTGCGAGCGTACCCCCGTCATTGCGAGCGCACCCCCGTCATTGCGAGCGCAGCGAAGCAATCTCCTGCAATCCGATCACTAATCGAAAGTTTGCGTCGTCACTTCGTTCCTCGCAAAGACGAATCTGAAGTGCATCCCAGGTAGTGTGACAGGTAACCCGTTCCAGCCCGCTTGGCTTCGCGAATCATCGGCGCAGTTATCGAGCCGTGCTCGATCATCGAAAGGGTCAGCACCAGGTCGGTTATTTCTATGAAGTAATAGAATGCATCCCGCATCTCTGCCGTGTCGGGCAACTCGAAGTGTCGCGAAAACACCTCGTACATCACGATACCCACCGAACGATCGTTCAGTCGGTCGGATTGCTTGACCTCAGGTGGCGTCTTGCCTCCGATGAGAAGTTGCCGCGCCGGCGGATTGTCCCTGTAAACCCTGACGCCGACATCGACCAGATATTCTGCAAGCGCTTTCCAGTCTCTACGCCTCGCCACCGGAACGGGCCGACGATGTGCGTCAATAAACAGATCGCTCAGCTTCTTTGCCAGCGCCGAAAATATATCGAAGCGGTTGGCAAAGAAGTGGTAGGCCGAGCCCTCCGGTATACCGGCTTTCTCCGCGATGTCTCGAAACGAGATGTCTTCGACAGGGCGTTCGCACAGCAGGTCGTAGCTTGCCTGCAGCAATTGCTCGCGACGTTCATCGCCGCGTTTTCGCGTAATATCCTGTTGCTTTCGTTTGCCGATTCTCTGGCGCGTGGACATCGGTTAGCGTAGAGCAGCAGGCTGCTGCTGCGTGATGCAGTGCACGCCGCCGCCACCAACCGCAATGTCGTTGATCTGCACTTGCACGACCATCCTTTCAGGATACAGATTTCGATAGGTTTCTACTGCAGCATCGTCGCGGTCGTAACCGTAGCCCGGCACGACCACGGCGCCGTTCGCGAGATAGGAGTTGACGTAGGAGCTGCAACCGCCGTTCCAGATACCCTCGTGATAAATGCCTTCGTGGATGAACTCGATCTGCAGCGTGCGGCCCTTGGCATCCTTCTGGTTTTTCAGTGCTGCGAGGTTTATCTCGCCGATCGAACAATGCGGATCGGTCTTGTCCGGATTTATTTCGAGCAGCACACGTCCGGGCTCGACAAATGCGGCAATGCCGTCGACGTGTCCGTCGGTTTCGTGATCCTGCGGGTCGCCTGGCAGCCAGATGACTTTCGTGGCGCCGAGCGTACGGCACAACTCCGCCTCAACCTGCTTCCTGGTCCAGCCAGGATTGCGGTTCTTGTTGAGAAAGCAGGTCTCGGTAGTGATGACGGTTCCTTCACCGTCGACCGTGACGCCGCCGCCTTCGGCGACCAGCGTTGACGTGAACTCGCGCACTCCGGCCCGCTCGAGGATTCGCGTACCCATCAGCGCATCCTGGTCGAAGGGCTGGTACTTGTTGCCCCAGGCATTGAATACCCATGTCGATCCGGCGAGTTCGCCTGAATCGCTGACGAGAAAATTCGGACCCGAATCGCGCGCCCAGGAGTCGTCTATTGGCAACTCGATGATTTCGATGCCGGCATCGAGCAGGGAACGCGCGGACTCCAGTTTGTGCGGCGGCACGAGCATCTTCAGCGGTTCGAATTTCGCGATGGTATTCGCGACGTCAGCGTAAGCCTGCTGCGTTGCCTGCGAATCGCCCCACATGCCTTTGCGGCACGGCCATGCCATCCAGCAGCAGCTGTGCTCTGCCCATTCCCCCGGCATGTAAAAACCGAAGTCTCTCGGGTCCCCGCCGGACGTCGTCATACCGCTGTCTGCGCAGCCGGCGCCCGCCGCTCCGATACGAGGAAACAGCTGATCGCGATCAGGAAAAGAACGATGGACAGCAGGAATACGTATCGATAGTTGCCGCTGCCGACAATCAGTGCAGCAAGTCCCGGGCCGGCCGCTCCGCCGATCGTGGCGGCGGACGAGCCGGCAGCAATTGCGCTGCCGTGCGGATCAAGAGCAGCCATCAGGCTTTGTATATACGGCAGGCAGAATGCCCAGGCAAAACCGAGGCAGCAGCTGCCGGCGAAGTACCAGGCGAAACTGTTGCCGCCGATCAGCATCAGCAGTCCGGCAATTGCCGTGCCCAGCCCGAATGCCAGCGGCCCGAGACGGCCGAAGCGGTGGCCGATGATAACGATCGTGAAGGCGCCCGGGATACCGATGAGCGATGCGATCATCAGCGCCGTGCCTATCTGCCGGTGCGACAGGTCGATCGAGATGCCGAATCTCTCGACGTAAGTGAACTGGGCGGTGTTGGCTGCTTCGAACAGGCCATACCCGAGAATTGACAGTACAGTGACGAGAGCCAGCAGGACCGTCAGTTCGGATTTGTGCTGTGCCCCGGCATGCTGATCGATCGCTTTTCCCGGCAGAGAACGAATCATTGTCAATGACAGCAGACCCAACAGCGCGAACATCAGGTACATGCCCTTCACGCCGAGTTCCGAGGCATAGACCGGCAACACGTACAGGCCGAGGCCACTGACGATGAACTGCAGGGTCACGAACAGACCGTAACCACGCTCGACCTCCTCGTGCCTCGCGAACGCTGCAAGCGCCGCGATGTGCGCGGAGCCGGCCGCAAGACCAGTGACAAAGCGCAGCAGCAGGAACCAGCCGTCTGGCGCCGCAACGAAAGCCGATAGCGTGTCGGCGAGAATGGAGATGCACAGCCCGATCATCGCAATCCTGCGCAGGTCGAGCCGGTGTATGCGCAAAGCCATCAACAAGGCGATCAGGGCGCCACCGAAGAAGTTGAACGATGCTACCCAGCCGGCAAAGGGTTCGCTCATACCGGCTTCGTCGACCAGTACGCCGACCATGGCTGGCAGTACCAGCAAGGGCATCAGCGTAACCGTGCCGATGACCGAGTAGGCGGAGAACTGCGAGAGATTCCTGATGCGCACGCGGAATTCCGAAACAGATTCTAGAGCGGTGGCGCCGAGTGCTGGCCGTCCAATGTAAGCAACGAGCGGTACAGGTCCGGGCGCCGGTCGCGAAACAGGCCCCAGTTGCGCCTGTATCGTCGTATCTTCTCCAGGTCGAAGCTGGCAGTCAGTACCGCTTCACTCTTTCGATCGGCTGCCTGCAACATCGCGCCCGTTTCATCGCAGATAAACGACGAACCGTAGAACTCCATTTCCTTACCGTTGCTCGATTCCTTGCCGATGCGATTGGAAGCAATCACGGGGGCCACATTTGCCGCCGCGTGGCCGCGCATCACCGTTTGCCAATGATCCTTGCTGTCGAAGTCGGGTTGATTGAGTTCGCTGCCGATCGCAGTCGGGTAAAACAACATGTCGGCACCTTTCAGCACCATCGCGCGCGCCGCTTCCGGGAACCACTGGTCCCAGCAGATGCCGACACCGAGACATCCGTATTCGGTGTCGATAGCTTTAAAGCCAGTGTCGCCCGGGCTGAAGTAGAATTTTTCCTCGTAAACCGGGAAGTCCGGGATGTGGCTCTTGCGATAGTGGCCGGCGATGCTGCCGTCCGCGTCGACTATGGCGATTGCGTTGTAATACGCGGGGCCGGCACGTTCGAAAAAAGATACCGGCAGCACCAGTTGCCGATCCTTCGCAATCTTCTGCATGCGTTTGATTGTCGGCTGCTCGGCCAGCGTGTGCGCGAGGGCAAAGTGGCGGTTCTGCGTGTCGATGCAGAAATAGGGCGTTTCGAACAGTTCCTGCAGCAGCACGATGTTGGCGCCGTCGTCGGCCGCTTTGTGCACCAGCGACTCTGCGCGTTTGATGTTCTCCTCGATTTCCCAGCTGCAATGCATCTGGGTGCAGGCCACGGTTACTTGCATGGGAATCACCGGATTTCGTTTCAGGACTTAGTCAAGTTAACTCGACTTTCAGCCCGAGTCAACGAAGCCGGGTGCGCTCAGGGCTGGACGTCCGGCCGGCGGAAAACCTGGAATTCAGCACGGAACCCACTGAGTTTCCAAGAGAAATAGCTCAACACGAAAAAGCTCTGCATCATCAGCGCGAAAATCCATTCGATGATGTTTTCTGCCTGATTGCTGTCTTGCAGAGCTGCTTTCAGGACCAGGTTGAGAATACCCAGGGCGAATGGCGCAACGGCCAAGGCAAGTTGCCACTTCGAAATCAGCGCAAGCGAGCCGATCCCCGCCTGTGTCGCAAGCTGCAGCGAGCGGCTCGCCAACAGAATCTGGGCAAAAACCGAGAGAGCGAAATACAGGTACACGCCGAACCGCCGCATGAATTCGTAGAACGGTTCGGCAGACCCGAGGAAAATGACGTAGAGAATCAGGAACAGCGCGCCGCCACTTCCGAGTGCGGCAATCGACCGATAGCGTCTCGCAGGTACGCCCAGCGAGATTTCGAAAGTGCGGAGCCACGCTACGTTCAACAACCAATACGCGAAAAGCAGCATCGAATTCGGCAGCATTACCGCCTTGAACAAATAGCTCGCCGGCTCGTAGCGGCCGGTCGCGCTGATCGAAACGCAACCCTCGACATAGGGAATGCAGCCTGGCAACAGCGAATGCTGAATGGCAATCAGGTAGCAGAGATGTATCGCGATGATCGGCGCAAGACCGGCCACAATCGGAACCATGCGCATCTTCATGACAACAGTATAGGCGAGCCAGGCTTGGCGATGCGCTCGTGCATCTGCCGGATGTGCTTTGGACCCATGCGACAGCAACCGCCAATGATCTTCGCGCCGGCCCGAAGCCATTCCTGTGCCGCCAGAGCGCACTCGACCGGCGTGGAAGTACCGTGCCAGGTATTGGTTTCGGCTTCATAACGCTCGCCGGAATTGGGGTAGACAATGATTGCCTTGTCAGTTGCAGCGGCTTTGAGCTCGCCGATCAGGGCCGGTATGTACTGCGGCGGCGTGCAGTTCACGCCGAGCGCAAGCACCTTTGGATGATCGATAAACAAAGCTGCGCAGTCGCTGATCGCGGTGCCGTCACTAATATGCTGCCCGTCGGCACAGGAAAAGCTTACCCAGGCCGGCGTTGTAACGGTCCTGAGAAGTTCGCAAAGAACGACGATCTCCTGGAAATCCGGTATGGTCTCGCAGGCCAATACGTCGGCGCCACTGGCGTCAAGCAAATGCAGTCGCTGCTCGTGAAATTCGCGAAGCGCGGCTTTCGATACGCCGTAGGCTCCGACGTACTCCGATCCGTCGTGCAATGCGGCGCCATAGGGCCCGATGCTGGCGGCTATCAGTATCTGTTGTTGCGCTTGCGGATTGGCCGCGACGAACCGATCTCTTGCCTCCTGCGCAAGGCCTACCGAGCGAACGATCAATGCATCCGCTTCGTCTGCGGATATGCCAAGGGTCATCAGACCCTTGCGCGTTGCCTGGTAGCTGGCACTGATGATGCAACTGGCACCGGCTTCCAGGTAGGCGAGGTGCGCCTTGACGATGGCTTCGGGATCACTGTGCAGATGCGCGGCCGACCACAGCGACTCGTGCAGCTTCGCACCCTGTGCCTCGAGTTCCGTGGCGAGACCACCGTCCAGAATGATCGGGGCAGCTTTCTTCAGCGCATCTGAGAACGGGTTCGTGCCGGGCATGCACGGATTCTAGCCGCAATCGGCCGCGATTTGAGTAAGCTCTCCATATGCTGAGCTACCGACACGCATTTCACGCCGGAAATTACGCCGACGTCATGAAACACGTCGTATTGACGGCGCTATTGCGGTACATGACCCGCAAGGATTCACCGCTCTGCTTCGTTGACACCCACGCCGGCGCCGGAGGATACGACCTGCAGTCGGACTATGCGCTGAAGAATGAGGAAAGCAACCTGGGGATCGGCAAACTTTGGTATGTGAAAGACTCGCCAGAGCCAATCGCCGCATACCTCGAATTGATCCGCCAATTCAACGACGGCGATCAGCTCCTTCGCTACCCGGGTTCGCCCTGGATTGGTGCGCAACTATTGAGGGCTCAAGACCGGCTGATGCTTTGCGAGCTGCACGGCAGCGACTATCCGTTGCTGCAGCAGACTTTCAAAAGAGACCGGCGTGTGCATTGCTTCGCCGAAGACGGATACCGCTTCAGTAAAGGGTTGCTGCCGCCGGCCGAACGGCGGGGGCTGATCCTGATCGACCCGTCCTACGAACTGGACGGTGAGTACGAAACGGTCATGGCAACGCTTGTCGCCTTGCACCGGCGTTTCTCCACCGGCATATACGCCGTCTGGTACCCGATTCTCGACGACCGCCGAACCGCCTTGCTACGTCAGTGTGTCGATAAAGCCGCGATACGCGATGTACTGAACCTCGAACTGACTATCGCCGATCGAGAAATTCATCCTGGCATGTACGGCTGCGGCATGATCGTCGTCAATCCGCCATGGACCCTGCGCGAGGAGATGAAGCTGGCGCTGCCCTGGCTTGCATCAGCTTTGGGACAATGCAATTCGTCCGGATTTCGCATCGAGCAGTGGGTGGCAGAGTAAGATACGCCGAATCGGGGTTACGACTATCGGTCTTCGGACAGCTCTTCCGCCAGCCATTCCTCGACCCAGGCAACATGCTGCTCTTCCTCTGCAGCCAATTCCGCAGCCATTTCCCGAACGCGCTCATCCGTGCTGTCATCGACGACATCGTTGTAAAATTCGTAGGCGCGTTTTTCATTGTCGAGCGCCAGCTTCATCGCCTGGCACGGCGTCATCAGATGAAAGAGTCTGTTGCTGTCAGTGTTTTCCGGCGCTTCGGGTCCGGGCCAGGAATATTCGCTTGGGGTGAGAACCGGCAATTCACGACCTCGAATCTGCCGGTCGATCGATTCCGCATGCGTGGCTTCGATTTCCGCCATCTTCGCGAATAATCTCGAGACCTTCCTGTTGCCAATATTCTCCATCATATTGGCAAGTTCTTCGTAGCGGTGTTTCGCCTCGCGTTCAATCACGAGTGCATGAAGCAGCAGTTCTCTGATCGACAGCTTGCATATCGGGATTTCCCGAAGATCGCCTGTGTTGGGCAGATGTTGCATCGGATTTCTCCCCGCTGGAAGACAGTGGCCGAGCCATTACACGAGTCGATTTTAGGAAATTTGAACCACGAACCGGGACCGGAGTGGCCGTATTCGTGAACCAGTTCCGATCCGCCCGCAAATTATGTGAAATGCGACAAGAGAATTCGCCAATGATTCCCGCCATTCCGGAATTGACGATACCCGGTGGTCCCTTTTATTAATGACCGAATCCAAATAACACGGCAGAGACAATGACTCCAAACCACCACGCTGCTGCCGAACCGCCCACCCAGCGATTCGACAAACGAACACGCTCTGCCGATCTTGTCGTGAGTGACCATACAATCCGGCCGGATCGCAAGATATACTCGTTGCGCACCCGTGCCAATTTCGATTAACGAAAAATCAATGGAGATTCCCATGCAGAAAACCCGTTTCAGGTTCCTTGTTGCCGCATTGGCGATTACTACAGGACCAGCTGCATCGCTGGTTGCAACCGCGGAGACGACCTCACAGGATGCGGCCGACTATCGCGAATCCGTCATGACCTCGCTCAAGGGGCATATTGGCGCGGCTTCAATGCACGTGCGCGGCCTGGTCGACGGTCCGGAGTTTCTGCTCAAACATGCTCGCGGCCTTGCCAACGGCGCTTCGGAAATCGCAACGCTTTTTCCAGCCGGTTCCAATGTCGAAGGGTCGGAGGCGCTGCCGGTGATCTGGGAGCAACCGGAGGAATTTGCGGCAGCTGTCGAGAAACTCGTTGATGCGACGAAAAAATTCGTAGCAGCGGCGGAAAGAGACGACAAGCCCGCGATCGCCGCCGCCTTTCGCGATGTTGGCGGCAGCTGCAAGGGTTGTCACGACAAGTTCCGCGCGCCAAAGGACTGAGTCAAAACTTTGCGCTATGTATTGCTGGCCGTCGCCTTGAGCAGTGCGGCGGCCCTTGCGGACGAGGCGCTGCTGGAAAAGGGCAAATACCTCGTTTACGCCGGCGGCTGTATCACATGCCATACGGAAGAGGTGGAGGGCGCCGTGCCGCTGGCGGGCGGGCACGCCCTCAAATCACCTTTCGGCACATTCTATGCGCCGAATATCACACCGGACACGGAAACGGGTATCGGCAAATGGTCCGACGACGATTTCCTGCGCGCATTTCACGAGGGATTGAATCCGGACGGTGACGCGTATTTTCCGGCCTTTCCGTACACCTCTTACACAGGCATGTCACGCGAAGACCTGCTGGCAATCAAAGCTTACCTCTTCAGCCTGGAGCCGGTGACGAAGGAAATTCCGGATCACGACCTGCCGGTGTTCATGTCATCACGGCTCGCCGCGCGCGGCTGGCAAATGACCTACTTCAATTCGGGCCGTTTCGGGCCCGATGAAACAAAGAGTACGGAATGGAATCGCGGAGCCTACCTGGTACGGCATGTCGGCCATTGCGGCGAATGCCATACGCCGCGCGGCCGGCTGGGCGGCCTGCAATACGACAAAGGATTGACCGGCAATCCTGACGGGCCCGATGGCGAGAGTATCCCGAACATCACGGCGGATCCGGAGCACGGCATCGGCCGCTGGCAATTGCGTGACATCGAGTTTTTTCTCGACATTGGCATGTTGCCCGACGGTGACTTCACCGGTGGATCGATGTCTGCCGTCATCGACGACAACACCAGTCATCTTACGCCCGAAGACCGCAAAGCGATCGCGATTTACCTCAAGTCGCTGGCGCCGGGTATGGACTAAAAAAAGAAAAAAAGGGGTCAGAGTTAATTAACGGGAACCGTCAATTAACTCTGACCCCTTTTTTCAAAGACCTTTTTTCATTCGGCCCGCGGCGGGAGTCCCGTGTGTTGCGACAAAGCCTTTCCCTTGCGAATGCGTTTCTCATGTGCAGCATCCGAATTCTTGCGTCGCGGAGAGCGGTGCGCTGCGACTCCTCGCGGCTGATGCAGTGGCACAAGTTTGTCCTTGCCGGCGCCGACCAGGTGGCCGAGCTTCATATCGAACAGCGCTTTTCGAATGAGCGGCCAGTTTTTCGGGTCGTGGTAGCGCAGTAGCGCTTTGTGTAGTCGGCGCTTCTCCGGGCTCTTGATACTTTCGACGCCATCGCTTTTGTACGTCACTTTACGCAGCGGGTTCTTGCCCGAGTGAAACATCGCGGTCGCCGTTGCCATCGGCGACGGGTAAAACGCCTGCACTTGGTCCGCCCGGAAGCCGTTCGCTTTGAGCCATAGCGCGAGGTTGACCATGTCCTCGTCGCTAGTGCCCGGGTGCGCCGCGATGAAATACGGGATCAGGTACTGTTCCTTGCCGGCTTCGGCCGAGAACTTCTCGAACAATTCTTTGAACTTGTCGTAAGCGCCGATCCCGGGTTTCATCATCTTGTCGAGCGGACCTTTTTCGGTGTGCTCGGGCGCGATCTTCAGATAACCGCCGACGTGGTGCGTGACCAGTTCTTTAACGTATTCCGGGTCCTTGATCGCGAGGTCGTAACGCAGGCCGGATGCGATGAGCACTTTCTTGACGCCCGGCAGCGCACGCGCCCGGCGATAGAGTTTCGTCAGTGACGAGTGATCGGTGTTGAGATTGCTGCAGACATCCGGAAATACGCAGCTCGGCAGGCGACATGCCGCTTCGATTTTGCGGCTCTTGCAGGCGAGCCGGTACATGTTGGCCGTCGGTCCGCCGAGATCCGAGATGACGCCGGTAAAACCCGGAACAGTGTCGCGGATCTTTTCGATCTCTTCGAGGATGGATTCCTCGGAGCGGTTCTGGATGATGCGGCCTTCGTGCTCGGTGATGGAGCAGAAAGTACAGCCACCGAAACAGCCGCGCATGATGTTGACCGAAAACCGGATCATCTCGTAGGCCGGAATCTTTGCATCGCCGTAGGCTTTGTGTGGCGTCCGCGTGAACGGCATGCCGAAGACGTAATCCATTTCCTCGGTCGTCAGCGGCAACGCCGGCGGATTCAGCCAGAGATCACGGTGCTCGTGCGCCTGAACCAGCGCACGCGCATTGCCGGGATTGGTTTCGAGATGCAATACGCGGTTCGCGTGCGCATACAGTACCGCATCGTTCCTGACTTTCTCGAAAGACGGCAGTCTGATGACCGTGCGCTCGCGATTACGGCGGGCATCCGGCACGAATCGCAATACGTTGTCGGCCGTTTGCGGTTCAGCCTGCTTCGTTGCGCAGGCTTCCGTATCCTGCGTGTTGACGTAGGGACTCACTATCGCGTCGATGCGTCCCGGCCGGTCGATGCGCGTCGAGTCGATTTCCCACCAGCCATCCGGCTTGTCGTGACGAATGAATGCGGTGCCGCGCACGTCGGTGATGTCCCTGATCGCGTCACCGCGGGCGATGCGATGCGACAACTCGACTATGGCGCGTTCGGCATTGCCGTAAACCAGTATGTCCGCGCTGGCATCCAGCAGGATCGAACGTCTTACGCTCCCCTGCCAGTAATCGTAGTGCGCGATGCGACGCAAAGACGCTTCGATGCCACCCAGCACGACGGGGACGTCGGTGTACGCTTCCTTGCAGCGTTGCGAGTACACGAGCGAGCAGCGGTCCGGCCGCATTCCGCCGACGCCGTGCGGTGTGTAGGCGTCGTCGTTCCGCACTTTCTTGTCCGCCGTGTAGCGGTTGATCATCGAATCCATGTTGCCGGCAGCGACGCCGAAGTAAAGATTCGGTTTTCCCAGCTGCATGAACGCGTCTTTGGACTTCCAGTCGGGCTGCGCGATGATGCCGACACGAAAACCGTGTGCTTCGAGCAGCCGGCCAATGATCGCCATGCCGAAAGAAGGGTGATCGACGTAGGCATCGCCGGTGACGATGACGATGTCGCAGGAATCCCAGCCGAGCGCATCCATTTCCGCGCGCGACATGGGCAGCTGCGGCGCCGTGCCGAAGCACTCGGCCCAGTACTTGTTATAGTCATACAGCGGTGTGGCGGTTGCGGGCATCAGCGGAATTCGCGCGAGCGGGGCTGGTGATCATAACCGTTCCCGAGCGGGGACGCAGGGCCGGAAGACAATTCGAATTTCGAATTGCCGACGCAGCCGCTTGATAACACGAGATTTTTGCAGAGAATCTTGTGTACTTCGTCGACCGGTTCCGTGGCAGCAACGAATACCTGGTGAGCGCAATTCCGCTGTAAGCAGCGGCAATCTTACGCTGTCTCGCCTCCTGTGGCCGCGGTATGCGCGGGCACGTCACGTGGCTCCAGCGCCTGTTCAATGGCCGGCGGTTCTATCTCCGGATCACGTAACTGGCCTTCCCATTTCGCAACCGCTGCCGTGGCGACCGAGTTGCCGACTACATTGGTCGCGCTGCGACCCATATCCAGGAAATGGTCGACTGCCAGTATGAGCAGCAAACCATCCTCCGGAAGCCCGAGAAAGGAAAGCGTCGCAGCGATGACGACCAGCGACGCGCGCGGCACACCCGCCATGCCTTTGGAGGTGATCATCAGAAGAAGCAACATTGAGACCTGTTGCACTACCGAAAGCTCGATTCCGTAAACCTGGGCTATGAATACTGTCGCAAAAGCACAGTACATCATCGAGCCATCGAGATTGAACGAGTAACCGAGTGGCAATACGAAGCTCGCAATGCGATTGGATATGCCAAAGCGCTCGAGTTTCTCGAGCAATTTCGGGTAGGCAGCCTCCGAACTCGCGGTTGAGAAGGCGAGTGTGACCGGTTCACGAATCGCCCGGACGAGTGGAAAGATTCGCGCACCGATCACGAGCCGGCCTGCAAATGCAAGTGCTATCCAAAGTACGACGAGCGAAAGGTAGAAGCCCCCAACGAATGCGCCGTAGGTTACGATTACGCCAATACCGTGCGTTGCAATCACGCCGCCAATAGCGGCGAAGACAGCAAGCGGGGCAAATAGCATGACGTACCCGGTCATTCGCAATATAACGAATGCACTTTGCTCCAATAATTCGGTCACACGCACCGTCTTTTCGCCAAGCGCACCAAGCGCGATTCCGGCGAAGACCGAGAACACGACGATCTGAAGTATTTCGTTGTCGGCCATTGCCTCGAATAGGGAGCGCGGCACGAGATGTGTAACGAATCCTGCCAGCGTAAATGCCCCAGCAGTCGTAGCCGAGGGTCCGACCGCCGGAGAGGCAAGGTCAAAACCCTCTCCCGGTTGCAGCAGATTAACCAGCACCAGGCCGAGGGACAGTGAAAAAAACGATGCACCGATGAACCAGCTGATCGTACGAAGACCAACACGTCCCAGCGTCTTCGAATCTCCCATGTGTGCAATACCGACAATGAGCGTAGTCAGCACCAGCGGTGCAATAATCATTTTGATCAGGCGCAAGAAGATATCGGTAACAATTTTAAGATTTGCAGCGACCGCTGAAGTACTATCCGGGGTCAGGGTGGCATGGACGATTGTCCCGAACGCGATGCCGGCGAGCATGGCGATAACAATAAATCGGAAGATGTCTTTGTTCATACTGGTCCTGTCAAACAGTTATCTACGGAGATAACAGAATGAGCGCATTGAGAATCCTTACCTTGTTCGGTTTGTGTGCTACGGCCTGCGCGGAAGCCCAATCCTTGCCTCGCTGGCAGCAGAGTCCGGAGCAGATACGATCGACTGCAAGCCAGGTACGCGCGGGGGCGGACCTGACGCCGCAGGCGTGGCCGAATTTCGCGCGCGTTGCTGTTGGTCTCTCGTTCGACGTGGATACCGAGCTGGTCTGGCTCGAAGATACGGATATGCAGAGCCCGTCGACGATGTCGCGCGGTGAATACGGCGCGCGCACCGGCCTGCCGCGTGTGCTGGCGTTGCTGGCAAAGTACGACATTCCGGCCACTTTTTTCATTCCGTCGATGAGCATGGAGCTGCATCCGGAAATGGTGCGCATGATCAAGACGGATCCGCGCCACGAATTCGGCTTTCATTCCTACGCGCACGAGAACCCGCTGGCACTGAGTGCGGCCGACGAGCGCGCCGCGTACGAGAAGGGAATTGAGCTTTTCGTCAAGCACGTCGGTTCGCGCCCGCAAGGATTTCGTTCGGCGGCCTGGGACCTGACGCCGGCGACAATTGAAATCGTCAAGGCACTGGGCTTCGCATACGACAGCAGCATGATGGCCGACGACAGGCCCTATATGTTGATCTCGGAAGGCCGCGAATCCGGGCTGATCGAGTTGCCGGTCGAATGGATACTCGACGATTGGCCGTACTTCCAGCTCGACTGGGCCGACGGGCAGAACTCGATGCGCAATGCCGACGACGTGTACTCGATATGGCGCGATGAGTTCGACGTCGCGTACGAAGAGGGCACGATGTTCATCCTGACGATGCACCCGCAGGTGATCGGTCACCGCTATCGCATGAAGATGCTGGACCGGCTGATCGAACACATGAAGAGTCGGCCCGACGTGTGGTTTGCAACCCATGCACAAATTGCTGCTTTCGTAAGCCAGTCCAATAAATGACATAGGCGCGGCGTGCCGGGGCAATCAGGGCTTACCGCCAGGTTTTTTCAGGACATGGTAATAACACCATATCGCCAGCACGATGACGGACAGCACCGCGGTGCTCATGAAAATTATTGCCAGGATGGTCATTTGGGTCTCTCCGGGAGGCCAATTGGCCCGGTGGAATCGTCGGGCGGCCGTTTGCCGTCGATATCCATGCCGGCGGCGCGCCAGCGACGCGACCCGATGGCCGTCACGACCATCAGCATCGCAATCGAGCCGAGTATCACCAGCCAGGCGTAGATGACCGACCGGTTGGCCGGCGTTCCGCTAGCCGGATCGCCCAGCACCGACCGAACGTAAGGCGGCAGGTTGTACCAGCAGAAGCCGAGGAAAATGACTATCAGGTAAACCGGTGACACGTACTTGATGATGAAGCGGAAGACGCGCGGAATCCGTATCTGTGCGCCGCGATTCGCTTCCTCCAGGCCCTTGTCGGCGCCGAAGACCCAGGAAAAGCAAATGATCTGCGTGCCGGCGACGACGAATATCATGAAAGTGCCGACCCAGAAATCCAGCGTATCGAGCGCGACCAGGCCCTTGCTGAACCACAACACGAACAGGTTGCCGGCTATGCAGAGTCCGGCCACGAGCACGGTCGCTCCCTTGTGCGTGAGTCCCAGGGCTTCTTCGAAAAAAGCCTTGGTCGGTTGCAGCATCGACAACGAACTGGTGATTGCGGCGAGGAACAACATGAAAAACCACACAGCGCCAAAGAAGTCGCCGAGCGGCATGCGCACGAATACGACGGGCAATGCTGTAAAGCCGGTACTGAACGTGCCACCGATATTCGCTTGTGTGGCAACGAGCCCGAGAAACACGACGGCGGCCGTGAGCGTGATCATGCCGCCCAGTGCGACCTCGAAAAATTCGTTGGTTGCCGATGAAGTCAGGCTGGATAGAACAATATCGTCGTTCTTCTTCAGGTAAGAAGCGTAGTTTATGACGACGCCGAAGCCGACCGACAGACTGAAGAATATCTGGCCGGTCGCTGCGAGCCAGGTCTGGAAGTTTCCGAGTGCCGCGAAGTCCGGATTCCACATGAAGTTGAGCCCGGCCGCGACGTTTTGATCCGGCAAGCTGGGATCCGGTGTACCGAGGGTCAATACGCGCACCAGCACGATCAGTGCGCAAACTGCCATCGCCGGCATGGCCCAGCGACAGAAGGTTTCGATGCCGCGATGCAGGCCCCTGTACAGGAAGTAGATATTAAGCGCGAAGGTAATGCCCCAGAAAATGACCGATGGATGCAGCCCGCCCTGGGCCAGCAGACCGTCGAAGTTGGCACCGGTGGTCTCGTTGAAGTAAAGCTCGGACGCTGCGACCTGTTCAGTGACCGTCTGACCGGGGACGATGCCTATGCCGCCGCTGACGTAACTCCAGGCATACGACAGGCACCAGGCTTCGATCAGCACGTAGTAGAAGTAAACCACCAGCGGAACGAGCACGCCGAACGAACCCATGTAGCGGGCAATGGCACCGCGCCCCCACAATCCCATTATCGCGGGTGCCGAATGAAATCCCTTGCGGCCGCCATAGCGCCCCATCGTCCATTCCGCCCAGCCAATGGGGATTCCCAGCAGCAGGAACGCGATGAAGTAGGGGATGAGGAACGCGCCACCGCCGTTTTCCGCGGCGTTGCCGGGAAAGCGCAGAAAATTTCCCAAACCCACTGCCGAACCGGATACCGCGAGGATGATGCCGAGGCGGGAGCCCCAGGCTTGGGGAGTTGCGTTGTTACTCACGACACATTGTCCTTTTCCTCGGAAAAACACAGCGCCGCCAGCGGGCCATCGGTTTGTTACCGGTTATGCAGGAGCGGGGTGCCAGCCGATCAGCGCAAGCATTACAGCGAAACCGGCCAGGTATGCGAGCGGAATGGCCCAGCCGTAGCGTAGCCACAGGAACACGGACTTTGCCTGCGGAAACTGCGTCGACAGCGCCACCCCGGCCGACGAACCGAACCAGACCATCGAGCCGCCGAAGCCGACGGCAAAAGCCAATGCGCCCCAATCGTAGCCGCCCTGCTCGAGTGCGAGTTTGGTCAGCGGGATGTTGTCGAAAACGGCCGACACGAAACCGAGCCCGACGGCCGTTTGCCAGGACGGTGCCGGCAAGCTTTCGACCGGCATCATCGACGCACAAGTCACCAGCGATAGCAGGAACAGGCTGCCGAGTGCCGCCGGCGGCACTAGTTTCCAGTCGGGCGCACGCCACGGCGTCGTCACGAGAACGATCACCCAGACGGCTGCCGCCAGGAAAGGAAAGCGGTCGGCAAGCTCCGTGAACTGCGTGTTGACGATGACATTGGTACCGATGACAGCACCGAGAATCAGCGCGACGATTGCGACACGGGACCAGTCAAGGTGCAGGCCTGGCGGCGGATCGCAGACGATTGGAGAAAGCTTCTGCTGGGCCAAAGATGCCGGAATGCTGAATACGGCCAACGCAACAAGAGCCGGCAGAAACGCCGTCGCGACGTCACGCGGGGACACTCCTTCGATCCACATCATCGTGGTCGTCGTATCGCCGACGACGCTGCCGGCACCGCCGGCGTTGGACGCGGCGACAATCGCGGCCAGGTAGCCCAGGTGAACCTTTTTCTGGAACACCGAAGACGCGATCGTGCCGCCGATGATGGCGGCCGCAATGTTGTCCAGGAAAGTGGACATGACAAAGATCATGACGAGCAGCGTCACCGGACCACGCCAGTCATCCGGAAGCAGTGCCGGCAGCAATCCCGGAATATGACTTTTCTCGAAATGGTCGGCCAGCAGGGCAAAACCGACCAGCAGGCCGAACAGGTTGGCCAGAATGACCCATTCGTGAACAAAATGGTGGGCGAGTCCAGTCAGACCCGGGACGCCGTCGAATCCAGTGAAAATCAGCTTGTATGCCGTTATCGTCGCCAGACCTATCAGCCCGACGCGCAATGTGTGGTAATGAAAAATCGCGACGCCGAGCAAGGTCAGCGCAAACAAAATAAAGGCAACGGGGATACCGGCTACCGTCGGCCCTTGTGCCGCGCTTTCCGCGATGCTGCTCACTGACATGTCTGTATCCGGAGGATTGAGCTTGCCCCGATCTTTAAACCGGGACTGCCATTTGGTCTCATTGTGACTTCGAGAGAGAGATTTTACGGCCTGCACGATAGCGCATTTCTAGTCCCATCAATCTGGAATATTTTTCGCAAGAAGCGTCCGGATCCATTGACAGACCGATAGATTAATCAAATGTCTCCGCCGGCGGGCGGCCCGGCCTTCCTCGTCAAGTCCCCGATTGACTGGCGAATACTGTTCAACCACTTTCTGGCCCAGGCAAATTCCACGCCGAGAATTGCAAGGCCGAGGGGAATGACAACAACGGCCGGTCCGGGCAGAAGGATCATGGCGAGACCGACCAACAGCACAGTTGAACCCAGCAGCAGGATAACGACCTTGCGCGCTTGCCGATAGGACCGCAGAACCAGCCGTTCGATTTCGCCGGCAAGCGGCGACATGAGAGCGATGGTATCCCTGCCTGCCAGCATGGAAGCGAGGATGCCCACGGAGAGAATTCCGCCGATGACCGCCAGCGATACCAGGTTCGGAATCGGATAGTGATGAACCAGCAACATCTTCACGCCGATATAGGCGAGCAGGAACACAAGGCTCATTTTCAGGTAGCGGAATTTCTCCATCAGCCCTGCCAATACGAAGTAGAGCGACCGCAGCCCCAGAATTGCGAACACGTTTGATGTAAACACAATGAACGGATCGCGAGTAATGGCGAATATTGCCGGAATCGAGTCAATGGCAAACGTTACGTCGCTTGTTTCCACAAGTACCAGCGCGAGCAATAACGGAGTCGCGTGTCGCACGCCGTCGATCGTCACAAAGAAACGGCCGCCGTGAAACTCGGTTGTCACCGGATAGAAGCGACGTACCAGTCTGACCATGACATTGCTTTCCGGCGCCAGGTTGTCATGGCGCATTATCAGCATGCTCGCGGCCGAAAAAATCAATATCGCACCAAAAACGTACACCACCCAGTCATATCGCTCGATGAGCGCTATGCCGCCGAAGATCATCAGCCCGCGCAGTACAACAGCGCCAAAAATTCCCCAGAAAAGTACCCGGTGCTGCTCGACCAGCGGTACCTGAAAGTGCGCGAATATCATGGCAATGACAAACACGTTGTCGATCGATAGCGACTTTTCGACCAGATAGCCGGTGAAGAACTGGATGGCCGCTTCCTGGCCAGTCAGTTGTTCGGTGTCCATATCCCAGCCGGATGGATTGATTTCGTACAGGTAATACACGCCCACGTTGAATGCGATAGCAAGGGAAACCCAGACGGCCGTCCACCCCAGTGCTTCGGGCAGGCTGATAACGTGTTGCTTTTTATGAAAGACGCCGAGATCCAGCGCCACGACGATGGCGATCAATGACAGAAAGCCGATCCAGACAAGCGTGGTGAACGAGATGGCCATTGACGAACTCTGTTGGGGGGTGATTCGGTGTCTTGTGAGGGCTGTCGCTAGTAGCCGGCCGCTGCGCCATCAAAGCGCATTTCCGACGCGCCATGATAAACGCCGGTCGCCGGGTCCCGCCAGACTGCCTGGTAACCGCCAACCGCACCGACGTACGGTCTCGCACCATGGTCCACCTGGTGCCCGCGCTTCCTGAGCTCCCCGACGACTTGCTCGCTAACGCCCGCTTCCAGTAACACGCGACCGCCGTCCGACATAGAGTCTCCGGTTGGTTGCGACGCACCGCTGTGCACGAACCTCGCAGCATCGCCGGCTTCCTGCACGTTCATGCCGAAGTCGATTACATTGACCAGGATCTGCACGTGACCCTGCGGTTGCAAAAATCCGCCCATGACACCAAATGCCATCACCGGCAGATCTTCCTTCATCACCATGGCTGGAATGATGGTGTGGAATGGGCGCTTGCCGGGTGCGTAGACATTGGCATGTCCGGCCTCCATGGAGAAGGCGCTGCCGCGGTTCTGCAACGCGAAACCCAGGCCGTCGGGGACGATGCCGCTGCCGAATTCCCAGTAGTTACTCTGGATGAACGACACCATCATGCCGGACTCGTCGGCGACGGCCAGGTACGTCGTGTCACCGTGTGCCGGCGGCGCACCCGCGGGCAGTGAAAGCGAAGCTTTCTGCATGTCGATCAGCTTGCGACGCTCTGTTGCGTAATCCTTGGACAGAAGCCAGTCGTAGGTCTCGCGATCGAAATCCGGGTCGGCGTAATACTTTGCTCGATCTTCGTAGGCGAGCTTGGACGCTTCGATCATCAGGTGCCAGAAATCGGCATTGTCGCGACCGAGTTCCGCCAGCGGATAAGCCTCGAGAATGTTGAGCATCTGCAGCGCGGCAATTCCCTGGCTGTTGGGCGGCAGTTCATAGACGTCGTAGCCGCGATAGGCAATCGATACGGGCCTTACCCACTCTCCCTTGTGCAGGTTCATGTCCTCGCGCTGCAGTGCACCGCCGTGTTTCCGGATTGCGGCAGCAATCTGCCTTGCGGTTTCTCCCTGGTAGAAACTTTCGCGGCCGCCTTTGACAAGGCGCTCATAACTGGCGGCGAGGTCTTCGTTGCGAAAGATTTGCCCGGCACGCGGCGGCTGCCCGTCGATCTGATAGGTTCGAAAGAGCTCATCGAGCATGGCTTCGGGTAAATCGCTGTTCCTGAACTCACCAATCGCCTCGGCCCACAAGGCTGCATCGACTTCGGTAACCGGAATGCCTTCGCGTGCGTATCGAATGGCAGGCTCCAGCAGTTTGGCCATCGACAGGCGTCCGAACTTTTCGTGCAAGGCATACCAGCCATCGACCGCGCCCGGTACGCTGATGGACAGCGGGCCGAACAACGGTATGGTTTCTGCATTGCCGAGCACTTCGCGCATCGCCTCGTAACTGAATCCCATCGGCGTGCGACCGCTACCGTTATAACCGTAAAGTTCGCCGGTGGCCGGATCCCAGACGATTGCGAACAGGTCGCCGCCGATGCCACAGGCGTGTGGCTCGACGAGCGCCAGCATCGCGTTTGCCGCTATGGCCGCATCGATTGCACTGCCGCCTTTCTTCAAAATCTCAACCGCAATGGAGGAGGCGATGGGATGCGATGTCGCCGCCATTCCGTGCCGCCCGAGCACCGGGCTGCGGCTTGCAAAACCATCGCCGGTGTAGCGAGTGCCACCGTCCGGTCCAGCAAATGCGGCCGTGCAGGTCAAAAACAGGCAAGGCAGTGCGACGAATCGCGCGAGGCATGACGTAATGTTGTTGGGACTTTGGAACTGCATGGTTCACCGGCCTGGCTTGGCTGTGGCACAGTGTACCTGCGCCGTTCGTCAACAATCGAATCTGCGTTTCCTTTGTCGCGGTAAATGCGGACAGACAGTGCAGATATATTCACCGAAACTGCCTTTTCGTATCAATTGCAACGGTAAACTGCATGCCGGCTGACTTCTTTGATCGTGCACTCGTGGGGGCGATGCCATGGGTGCCACGGCCCCTGATCTGGCGCTTCTCGCAACGTTACATTGCCGGAACGACATTGCGGGACGCGTTTGAGGTCGTGCGGGAACTCAACGCGGCCGGCTGCACGGCAACCATGGATGTGCTCGGCGAGGACAGCACCACGACGCAGCAGGTGGATGCCGCCCGCGACCTGTATCTCGAGGCCCTGCAGGGGATCCAGTCGGCGTCCCTCGATTGCAACATATCGGTCAAGCTGTCCGAGATGGGCCTGCGATTCGACATAGCACAGACCCGTCGGGTGATGCGAGAGCTGTTGTCGGACGCCAGGGACAGGGGCAACTTCGTCCGCATCGACATGGAAGATTCCAGCGTCACTGCCGTTACGCTCGACATGTATCGTGAACTGCGAAAGGATTTCGACAATGTCGGCGTCGTGTTGCAGTCCTGCCTGAAACGCAGTGCAGTGGATGTCGATGAACTGCTGCACGGTGGCCGGACGAACGTTCGGCTGTGCAAAGGTATCTACATCGAGCCGGAGGACATTGCCTACCGGTCGCCAGATGAAATACGCGAGTCATTCCAGCGTTTGCTGGAGCAGTTATTCGAAGGCGGTGCAACTCGCGTCGGCATTGCGACCCACGATCCGGAGCTGGTCACCCACGCAGAAAAGACGATCAGGCGCCTGAAAGTAAGCAAGCACCGATACGAATTCCAGATGCTGCTGGGTGTCGCCGGAACCCTTCGCCGGCAACTCGTGGACAAAGGGCATCCGCTTCGCGTTTACGTGCCTTTCGGTGAGTTATGGTTCAATTATTCGATGCGTCGCCTGCGGGAAAACCCCGACATCGCAGGACATATCATCAAGAACCTGTTCAGTGCGCAATGAGCTTACTGGCCGAACCAGATATGAAAGCGCACGGCGGCGAGAAGCGCGTGAGCGTCGATGGTCGCATCCGATGAATCGAAGCCCGAATTTTCGATGTACTGCAGTGCGACGGTAAGGTGCGAGGTCTCGGAAAGAAGCGGTATCCGGAAAAAGGTCTCGGCATGTATCGTGTCGTTCGTACCGAGATCAACCAAGGGGTCTGATTCATAGATTTTGCCGACGCCAATTCCAAAAGCGCCGAACGGGGTCACGCCCTCGTAAGCGGCGCCGATGAAAAACTCTGCCGGTGATACCGTGGCTCGTGCCGCGCCGGCGCGGAAGTTGACTCCATGATTGCCGGATTGCCAGCCATAGACTCCATAGGCGCCGTAGTTGTGTAGGCTTGAGTCCGGATTGCCGATCTCGGGATGTTCATCGGAGCGATACCAGCCGCCAAAGCCGATCCGCGTGGCGCCAATGGCCCAGCGCGCGCCAAGTCCGGCAAAAATGCCCTTTCCGGCATCGGCTACGTCGATCAGCTCGCGATACGAGCGACCGGGGTTGTCTGCAAGTCCATCCGAGCTGGAGAGGATCGCAGTAATTTCCGGCGACGTTGCCGTTCGGTTGATCCGGTACATCAGGCCCAGTGCGTAATCCGGAAACTCGATCGTCGGGTTATTGACGAAGCTGGCGCCGAGAAAGTGCGCGTTTTCGTCGTTTGCAATACGGCTTCGGTCGAGATGCGCGGACGGGTCGATCTGCCCGAGTGTCAGTTCGTTCCGCTCATTGATAACCCACCGATAATTGAACTCGGATACCTGAATGCGGCTGCCGCCATCGTCGTCCTGTGCGCTACCGGCATCGGCGTTGCTTTCGGGGTAAACGTTGAAGAGGCTGTCGACCGAGGTCGCGGTTGCTCCCTCGATGTATAACATCCACTCGCCACTGGATACGGGCAGGAACAGGAACAGGTCGCCGGAGACGGCGGTATCTTGCCGGTCGCCGTTCGTCTCGCGCTGATGCACGGCCGTTATCCCGCCCTCAGCGCGAAACGCTTGCCAGTCGCCAAGGGCCGCAACAGGCGCGAGTAGCAACAGGAACGCCGTAACAATTCGATTCATTTTCAGAGCCGCAGCTGACGGGGACGAGGGTGGTCCGCCCGGCCAATTATTCTGGTCGGGGCTCGACGGGGGCGCCTCTATATACAATCATTGACAGCAGTTGCAAATATTTGCGGCTTCGCCAAACAGAATGATTATCGAAATCCGACTTGCGACTATTCGACACATCGAAGACCTGCTTCCGCTGGTCTGTGCGTACCATGAGTTCGAGGGCGTCGTTCAGGATCAGCAGACGCGGCGCAATGCGGTTGCCGAAATGCTGATGACGCCGGATTTCGGTTACATCTGGCGGATTTACTCGGACGATCAGCTGGCCGGCTACATTGCGATAACGCTCGGTTACAGCATCGAGTTCGGCGGCAAGGACGGCTTCGTGGACGAATTCTTTTTGTCTACCGAATTCCGTGGCAAGGGCATCGGCAGGAAAGTGCTTACGAAGGTTCTCGAACAATTGCGAATCGACGAGGTCAAGGCCCTGCACCTCGAGGTGGCGCAAAGCAATCGACGCGCGCGGGAATTATACGAGGCGCTGGGATTCGAGCTGCGCGATCAGTATCACCTGATGTCCTGTCAGTTGGAAGAAATGAAGCGCTGAGGTAGAACGCATCTATCGTCGTCAGCGATGGCTCGCCATTCTTGCCTGTGTTCGCATCTATCCGCCATTGCTTCGCTTTAACCAACGGATCAATGTGGGTGTCTTGGTCACGGCTCCTCCGCGCCGCGCGGCGCATGCGCGCTTATTACGGCTTCTTAAGTTTGTTGAGGAAGCCTTTTGCTTTCTCGGTCACGCTTTCTTTTTTCTCCTCGGCCGGTGGTTCGTTCGCGCTTGCAGGCGAGACGACTCCGACGTTCGACTGTGCGTAATGAATGCCCCAGTCGCGAGAATCCCAATGGAGCATGGCGGCGGTTTCCCCATCAATCAGTGCGCGATCGCGGGTGTAGTCCTTCTCGTAGTTTGCCAACGCATTATCGATCACGATCAGCGTGTAGAAATCTTCTTTGTCGACGGCCTCGATGTATTCCATCGCCGTGCCCCAGAGTGCTTTGTCCAACTGCTGGCTGCCGGCGGCATCGATTGCGTCTTCCTGCGCCTTGCCGGCTTTACTCAAGCTGTCCGATCGAGCCTGGTCCCTATCCGCTAAAGCGGCGAGTTCCGGATTGCTTTGTTCCAGCTCATCGATTTCATCCAGCAGTTCATCCGCCTCGTCGAATTTGCCTTGCTGCATGAGTACGCCCACTTGCTGCGTGAGCGACATGTAACGGTTTGCGAGTTCCGGGTTCTTCTGCATGATGCGGTTGAACTCGGCATCTTCTGCGGACTCGCCGGCGGGGGCCGGTTGCGCGGTGGCTGCAAGCTGCTGCCGGGCCGAAACCGGGGCCATCATCGCGGCCTGCATGCGCTCGCCTTGCAGATCCCCATAGCGCTTTTGCAGGGACTCATCCACCGGCTTCAGCTCGGGGCCCTTGTGTTGAAAAAAAGCGGATTCGAGGTGACCGTATTTCCTGGACATCGCTTCCAGGTCTGCCACCTCGCGCTTGCCTGGCTCAGGCCCGTACCAGGCGACGCTTTGATGGAACAGGCCGAGGTGCTTGAATAGTGAATAGAACAGGTAGTCCTCCTGCCCTGGAATTCCCTCGCCGTAGGTGGCTGGCAGCGGCGTTTGACCCTTGACCGGCGGTGGTGCAAGGGCGTGCACGGAAACACCGGAGTAGATAAATCCGTTTGTCTTCCCCGCATCAGTGTCAATCTCGGCCCAGGCGCGCTCGGCGTATACCTGGAAGCCGTGTTTCCCATCCTCGCCCTGCAGCGGACGCATGGCACCGATGGACTTGTCGTAGAACGCCTTCACCTTGTCGATGGGGTCGCGGGCAAGAAAACACCACGGTCCGACCTGAAGGTTCGCATTGGCCGCCTCTTCGTTACTAATGGGTCTGCCTGCAAAGTCAGTCGATGACCTCCGACCCTGGCAATCCAGCGTCTTGATGTCGCCGAAAGTACCGATGTAGATCGCGGCGGCCTCCGCACCCTCGGCTGGAACGGCCGCCACGGCGCCAGGGTAAACAGGCGCTGCCAGATTACGAGTTTCCGCGGCGGAAACACTCGTTATGGCAAATACCGATACGACCGCTGTTATCGTCACCCAAAAAGCTGTCTCTGAACGCATCACAATTCTCCACACGCATCCGAATCCGCGCGGCCAGCCTTACGGTGGCGCTGCGCGCAATTAACACACACGCAAGGAAAGGTGATAGGCGATGCCCCGGCGGGACAGGCAGCTTTGCCCTTCCTTGGAACCTGCGATGCTTCGGCCTGTATGCGACCTGTTCTTATTCTTAATAAGAGTCTGAATTCAGCCCGACTCGCGACACTGAATTTACTCCGGTGCCGAGGCTTTGGGAATAGGGTTCAATCACCGCTAGTCAGTCGTTGCGTTCAACGGCGCCTTCATGATGACCTCGCGGTGCGGGTACGGGATCTTTATGCTGTTTTCCTTGAACGTATCCCAAAGTGCCAGCAAGACCTGGCCGCGAATATTGGTCAGGCCGTTCTGTGGATCGCGAATCCAGAACCTCAGGACGAAATCGAGCGATGAATCGCCGAAACCAGTCATCCAGCAAACCGGTTTCTGGTCCTGAACAATTCGCGAGACCGTGTTCGTCGCGTCGACGGAAAGATTGGTCACGACGTGTGGGTCCGAGTCGTAGGAAACGCCAAAAGGTACGTCCAGCCTCACCAGGTCATCCGAAAATGACCAGTTAATGACTTCGCGAGTGATGAAGTCCTCGTTCGGTATCAGATACTCGCGGCCGTCACGGGTGACCACCGACACGAATCGTGCACGAAGTTCGCGAATCCAGCCGAAGGTCTCACCGAGCGAAATCGTATCGCCCGGCTTTATTGACCGGTCCGCGAGAATGATGATGCCCGAAATGAAATTCGAGACCACTTTCTGCAGGCCGAAACCGATACCGACACCGATGGCACCCGAGAGAACCGTGAATACCGTAAGGTCGATTTCCAGGGCGGACATCGCGACCATGCCGGCCAGGATGACCAGGGAGATGCGCAGGATTTTGCCGACAAGCACGCGAAGCGACGGAGTCAGTTCTTCGAATCGCTGTACACGATGATCGAGGAAATTTCCGATGGTGTAAGCCAGCCAGAGCAGCAAGCCGAAAACTATGGTTCCGCGCAGAATCGACCAAAGCGATATCTGCAGTTGCCCGACGCCGATATTGGCGGCAAGCAGCAGTTCCCGGACGTCATCATTGATGCCGAGAATCGTGACGGCAACAAATGCCCAGCCGGCGGCAGCGAGGACATTTCGCAATGCGCGGCTGTTTATCGTGTGCGACAGCACCGAAATCGCAAGCCATGCCAGCGCCAGCAGGAGAACGTTGGACGTCAGTTGCTGTTTCTCGGGCCAGCCGACAATGCCGCTCGCCGTGTAGGCGCCGGCCGTCAGGAGCACGAAAAAGGCCCACTCTGTGCGTTCGATTACCGCATGCACGACCCGGCGAAATCCGGAAGTGCCTCCAAGGCCCTGGGCGCGTCGTTTGAGGCGCGGTTCGACCCACCACGATATGACAAAGGCAATCATCAGGAAGCTGACCAGCATCAGCAGCTGATAGATGATCGAGGGGTGACGCAGGTACTCGAGAATGCCTTGCACGGACTGATCGGCCAGAGCCAGTAGGTGTGCGATTTTTTCGTCCAAGTGTCCCGTGCCCCCGGCCTGTTAACGAATTTCGATCTGACGAATACCGTGCGGATCGGTCCGCGGCATTGTTTCAGATTTGTGGCGAATAAGCATCCACAGGCAAATGTCGGGCCTCGACGATAGAAACAGCCCTGGACACGGCTTCGTGTCGCGTAGTGACCCGGTGGGTTTCCTGCACGAGATCCAGGATGCCGAGCCGCGCCAGCAGTCTGGCAACGGCGAAATTCAGACCGACGATGATAACCTGCCGTTTGGCGCGTGCCGCGGATTGCATTATTTCCTCCAGTGCCAGTGCGGCACTGCCATCGACTTTCGGTACATCAAGCAGATCGATGATCAGAACTTCGTAGTCGCTGATACGCGACATTCGCCTCACCAGCTCATTGGCCGCACCGAAGCTCATCAGCCCGGAAAGGTGCAGGATCAGCGCTTTGCCGCCGCAGCGCTGGAACAGCGCGCGTTCTTCGTCGGTCAGCAGATGTTCGTTGTCGGCATGTGAGATCGTCCGGATCGACTCGATTTGCAGATCTGCGGTTTCTTTGACGAACAGCAGGCTGGCGAAGATCATGCCGGCAGCCACTGCCGTTATGACGTCTACGAACACCGTTAGCGCCAGCACGATAAGCATAGTGACGAGGTCGGCCCGTGGCGCGCGATGCATTCGCCGCAGGAATCGCCAGTCGATGACATCGATCCCAACCTTCAGCAAGATGCCGGCCAATGCCGCATGCGGGATATAAGCGACCAGCGGCCCCATCCCGAGGGCGATAAGGAGCAGGACGACGGCATGGAACATGCCTGACAGTGGGGTGCGACCACCGGCACGGATATTGCTCAGCGTGCGAATGGTGGCGCCAGCCCCCGGAATGCCGCCGAGCAGTCCGGAAACCAGGTTACCAATGCCCTGGCCGGTCAGCTCCCTGTCGGAATCGTGGAAGTCCCGGGTGACGTTATCGGCAACCAGCGAGGTCAGAAGGCTGTCGATGGAGCCCAGGCCGCCGATCACGGCGGCGAAGATCAGCATCTGGTTCAGGTCGGCGAAATCAAAGACCGGCATATGCAGAGTCGGAAGCGCTGTCGGGATTTCGCCTATGACCGGTGCGCCGGGCAGTATGGCGACGAGCGCCACTCCTGCGGCTATCGCCAGTACTGGCGGAGGCACGACTCGGGCTACGCGGAACGGCAGCAGCAGGCAGATGCCGAAACTGACGAGGCCTATGCTCACGGCGTGCCAGTTCGGATCGCTGAAATCGGCAGGCAGGACAGTAATGGCGTTGATAACGTTGCCGAGGGCCGGATAGCCGAGCAAGGGTGTGAGTTGCAGCACGATCAGTATGCAGCCGATCCCGTTCATGAAGCCGGAGATGACCGGGTACGGCATCAGATTTACGTAGCGTCCCAGCTTCAGGTAACCAAACAGTATCTGGAAGAGGCCGGCCATCATCACGATCGTGAAAGCCTGTGAGGGATTCGATCCGTAATGCGTGAATACCGTTGCGGCGACGATGGTCATCGGACCGGTCGGTCCGGAGATCTGGCTGGGCGTACCGCCGAACAGCGAGGCAAAAAAACCGACGCAGATCGCCCCGTACAATCCGGCCACAGGGCCGGCTCCGGAGGCAACGCCGAATGCCAGGGCAAGGGGAAGCGCGACGATCGCTGCAGTCAGTCCGCCGAACAGATCATTGCGCAGATTCGAAAAATTCAGGTGCCGGATCACTTTGCCAAGCCAATGTCTTTCTGTCGGTGTCCGAAGTCTGGCGACGGGGGCGATTCATGGCAATGATTTTCGAAACTGTTGAAATCGCGGCCCTCGAACGCAATTCTGGGCGTCAACACAGATTCCCGGTCGCCCGGTGCCACAGTCGGGTTCGAGTCGAAAATCGCACAGTGAGACATGTTTCACACTGCCGTAGAAAAACTTGTTGACAATCGTTTGTCTGTAAATATATTACCGCGCGAATAGGGCGGGCTAAATCCCGCACGACTCGACGGGCCGGGTCGGTTTTCGATTGCAGGTCGCCCAACTGCAGCGCTAAGGAATGAAATGAAAACCGCCAGAGTCGTCGCGGAAGAACCTCCGGGGAGCGCGGCCGAAAGTCGTCCTGCCCCTTCTGAACCCCCCCTATCCAAGAATATCCCTCCTGTTCGCCTCGCCCAGACCATCGCAAAACGCGAGCGGGCGAAATTTCGCGTTTCCGAGCGGTCGGCGGAGTTCCTGCGCCGCTGCTATCCGGACGCGACAGTCGAAGACTGGAACGACTGGCGATGGCAGAACCGAAACCGGGTTCGCACGCTTGCCGACCTGGAGAGGATGATCACGCTTTCCGACGAAGAGATTTCCGCAATTCGTCGCCATACCGGCGCGCTGCCGGTAGGCATAACACCATACTACGCCTCGCTGCTCGATCAGCGGGACGCGGGCCAGGCCCTGCGCCGAACGGTCGTGCCCGTGCTGGGCGAGTACGAGACAGGCCGCGGCGAGAACGAAGATCCGCTTGGCGAGGACTCGCACAGCCCGGTGCCGGGCCTGGTGCACCGCTACCCGGATCGCGTATTGCTGCTGGTCACGAATTTCTGTTCGGTCTACTGCCGTTACTGCACCCGGGCCCGCATGGTCGGTTCCGTCGGCGAGCGCAGCGTCAAGAAAACGGATATCGAGTTGGCGCTGGATTACATCGAGCGGACCCCGGTAGTTCGGGACGTACTGATTTCCGGTGGCGACCCCTTAAGTCTCGACGACGATCGGCTGGAATACATCCTGCGTCGCCTGCGAAAGATTCCGCATGTCGAGTTCATTCGCATAGGCAGTAAGCAGCCGGTGGTGCAACCAATGCGTATCACGCCGTCGTTGACACGCATCTTGAAGCGATATCACCCGCTTTGGATGAGCCTGCATTTCACGCACCCCGACGAGCTGACCCCGGAAGTGGCGGAAGCTTGCGGGCGATTGGCCGATGCCGGTATTCCGCTGGGCAGCCAGACCGTCCTGTTGAAGGAGGTGAACGATAGCGTCGACACCTTGAAACAACTGATGCACGGGCTGCTGAAGATCCGGGTGAAACCCTACTACCTGTATCAGTGTGATCCGATCTCGGGTTCTGCTCATTTCCGCACGCCGGTATCGAAGGGCGTCGAACTGATTCGTGGCTTGCGCGGGCATACAACGGGCTATGCGGTGCCGACCTTTGTTGTCGATGCGCCGAACGGCGGCGGCAAGATCCCGCTGGCACCGGACTATGTCGTTGGTTACGAGAATGGCGACCTGCTGTTGAACAGCTACGACGGCGGCACCTACCGCTATCCGGATAGTGGCACACCGGTTCAGGTTGCCACGGGAGAACGCTCATGAGCCCGTCAGAATTGCGTATAGGCCTGACGTACGACCTGCGCGATGCCTACCTCGAAGCCGGCTTCAGCGACATTGAAACGGCCGAGTTCGATCGCGCCGACACCATCGAGAGCATCGAGGCTGCGCTGGTCAAGCTGGGTTACCGGGTCGACCGTATCGGTCACGTCAAACAGCTTGCTGCAAGACTGGTCGCGGGAGACCGCTGGGACCTCGTGTTCAATATATGCGAGGGCATGCACGGAATCGGTCGCGAGGCGCAGGTGCCGGCGCTGCTGGACGCCTACCAGATACCCTACGTGTTCTCGGATACGCTGGCCTGTGCGCTCACGCTGCACAAAGGCATGACCAAGGATGTCGTTCGTGCCGCAGGCGTTGCTACGCCGGACTATGCGGTCGTGCACGATCTCGCATGTCTCAAGAACGTAAACCTGCCGTATCCCTTGTTCGCGAAGCCCATTGCAGAGGGCACCGGCAAAGGCATCAGCGCCAATTCGAAGATCACAAATGCGACAGAACTGCAGAACGTTTGCCGCAAGCTTCTGAAGGAATACAAGCAACCTGTTCTCGTCGAGCGATTTCTGCCGGGACGCGAGTTCACGGTTGGCATTCTGGGCACGGGCAGGAAAGCCGCTGCTTTGGCAACCCTCGAAATCGAGTTGTTGCCGGATGCGGATGCCGAGGTCTACTCCTACAACAACAAGGAAAATTGCGAGGAGCTGGTCAAGTACAAGTTGCTGCCCTCCGGCAAGCTCAGGCGGGAGGTCGAGTCGCTGGCCGTTCGCGCCTGGCGTGCACTCGGTTGCCGGGACGCCGGCCGAATCGATGTTCGGCTGGATGACCAGGGGCAGGTCAGTTTCATCGAAGTGAATCCGCTGGCCGGAATTCATCCGGAACATTCGGATCTTCCTATCATGGCAACCATGATCGGTGTTGAGTACACATCGCTTATCGGCCGCATCATGAATTCAGCCGTGCAGCGCTGCAGCACTCAGCAGCGAACCGCTTCGCTGGCAGCATAGTTGCACACTGACAGTTTCCCTATTAGGTCCACGCCATTGTCCGTCCTCGTGGTGCACGAGGCGATCGGGGCGGACGCGCGCCCGGACGAGTCAGACGCGCTGGTTCAGGTCGAGCAAGTATCGGCTGCGATGAAAAAGCTCGGCTGGCGGGTCAGCGTTCTGCCAACAGGGCTGGACCTTCAGTCGACGATTGCTGCTATTAGAATGCATGACGCTGGTTGTGTTTTTAACCTGGTAGAGGCCCTGGGCGGAGACGGCAGGTTGATTCACCTCCTGCCGGCGGCGCTGGGCGTGGCAAAAATCGCGTATACCGGCTCAGACGCCGATGCGATTTACACCAGCTCGCAAAAGTTGCTGGCGAAGAGTCTCATGCAGTTACATGCGATACCCACGCCTTCTTATTTCACGCGCAGCGACGTTTGCAACGATAGTGACAGCATCTGGATAGTCAAGTCGGTCTGGGAGCATGCGTCGTTCGGCATGGACGACGGCTGTGTCGTCAAGGGTACCGAAGCGGCGCACGCGAGAATGGCGGAAAGCGAGGCCGCACATGGCGGCGAATGGTTCGCGGAGAAATTTGTCGACGGGCGTGAATTCAACATTTCTGTTCTCGAGCAGGACGGGCAGCCCTACATCCTGCCGGTTGCAGAAATGACGTTCGTGGACTATCCGAAGGGCAAGCCCAGGATCGTCGGATATGCGGCGAAGTGGGACGAAAGTGCTCCGGAGTACTCGGCGACGCGCCGCGTGTTTCCTACTCTGGCGGACGGCGAGCGAAACCGGCTGAAATCCATAGTCGAGCAGTGCTGGAAAGTATTCGGGCTGCGTGGCTACGCACGGATTGACCTGCGGCTCGATTCGCACGGGGATCCATGGGTGCTGGAGATCAATGCCAATCCCTGCCTTTCTCAGGATGCGGGATTTGCTGCGGCGGCGCTGGAGGCCGGCATCCGCTTTGAAAAACTGATCGAACGGGTCGTACTGGCCGCACGGCGTCCCGCTTTACTGTCGTATCGCCGGACCGGATAATCGTTCGACGCCTGCACTTTCGCAGCGCTCTGGAAAATCATGTTTCGAATTCACAAAGTTTTCGACGTTACAACGCCGACGAACAAGCAGCTGCTGAGCCAGGTTCAGGCGATGCTCCGTGTGCAGTTCAATGACCTCAGTGAGAAGGACATTGCCAAACTGCCCTCGCAACTGGCCAATCCGCTCAAGTATCGATTTCGCTCGATTTTGCTGGTCGCAGAAGACGGTGATGCTACCGTGCGAGGGTTCGCGATGCTGCTGCACGCGCCGGATCTCGAGTTCAGTTATCTCGACTACGTTTGCGCCGGGCGCGGTGAGACCGGCGGTGGCATTGGCGGTGCATTGTATTCCCGGGTACGCGAGGAGGCTTTTCAACTCGGCGTGTGCGGTATTTTCCTGGAATGCCTGCCGGACGATCCGGCCTTGTCTCCCGACCCGGGAATTCGTAAACAGAACGTGGCAAGACTTCGCTTCTACGAGCGATACGGCGCTCGACCGATTGCGAACACAGCTTATGAAACGCCCCTGACTGAGAACGACACAGATCCACCGTACCTAGTATTCGATAATCTCGGCCAGGACGACAAGGTGCTGGAGCGCGAACAGGCGCGGAAGATCATCCGGGCGATTCTCGATCGCAAATATGCCAATGTCTGTTCACCCGAATACATCGAGAAGATCGTCAAATCGATCAAGGACAATCCGGTCAGGCTGCGTGAGCCTCGCTATATCAAGGAACCGGACAAGGCTGCAGAACATCGACCGCGACAGCGACGCATTGCACTGATAGTGAACGACAAGCACGCCATTCATCATGTCAACGATCGTGGTTACGTCGAGGCGCCGGTCCGAATCCAGTCGATTACCAAGGAACTGGATCGTACCCAGTTGTTCGAAACAATTCAGGCGCGAAAATTCGGTATCGGCGTAATCGAGCAGGTGCATAAACCCGAGTTCGTGCAGTTCCTGAAGCTCGCTTGCGAGAACGTACCGCCGGGAAAGTCCGTCTACCCGTACGTGTTTCCGGTGCGAAATCACTCGAGGCCGCCGAAAGAACTGCCGCTTCGCGCCGGTTACTATTGCATCGACACGTTTACCCCGTTGAATGCGAATGCATACAAGGCAGCGCGTCGCTCCGTGGACTGCGCAATGACTGGCGCCGATTGCCTGCTGGACGGCAATCGTGCCGCGTATGCCCTGGTCAGGCCGCCAGGACACCATGCCGAACACGAAGCATTTGGCGGATTCTGTTACTTCAATTCATCCGCAATTGCCGCACATCACCTGAGTCAGCATGGTCGGGTTGTATTGCTGGACATCGACTACCATCACGGCAACGGCGCACAGGACATCTTCTACAAGAGAAAGGACGTTTTCACGATTTCCCTGCATGGCCATCCCCGCTACAGCTACCCGTACTTTTCAGGGTTTGACGACGAAAAGGGCGAAGACGAGGGTAAGGGGTTCAACCTGAATTACCCGCTTCAGGAAAATCTTGACGGACCGCAGTACCGAAAGGTTCTCGCAGAAGCGCTGACGAAACTTCAAAAGTTCAAGCCCCAGTTTCTGGTATTGGCACTTGGGCTCGACACAGCGAAAGGTGATCCGACAGGTTCGTTCCGCCTGATGACGAAGGACTTTCGTGAAAACGGCCGCATGATCGGCGCACTCGGATTGCCCACGTTGGTTGTGCAGGAAGGTGGTTACAAGACGCAGACACTGGGTGTCAATGCGCGCCATTTTTTCACCGGTCTGTGGGAAGGCATGCCGGGCACGCCCGCCGTGGCTCCGGCCAGGAAAAGCAAACAAAAATGAAGTGGCGCACGGCCGTACGCGAAAGCGATTCTGCGGCCGTGCGCGAGTTGGTTGCCGCGACCGGTTTCTTTACCGATGAAGAAGTGGAGGTCGCTGTCGAACTGGTCGATGAGACTCTCGCGAATGGCAAGTCCAGCGGCTACGAGTTCGTGTTTGCGGACGCTCCGGACGATTCGGGGAGACTGCTAGGTTATACGTGCTTCGGTGCCATTCCGATGACAGTATCCAGTTGCGACCTGTACTGGATCGCCGTTGCGCCCGGCAAGCAACGCAGCGGGCTTGGCGGCCAACTGATTCGCGAATCGGAGCGACTTGCCAAAGGGCTGGGCACGACACAGATGTTCGTCGATACCGCCGGACGTGAAAAGTATGCGCCGACTCGGGCTTTCTATGAGCGCTGCGGCTACCGGAAGGCGGCCGTGCTCGATGACTTCTACGCGCCGGGCGATGCCAAGGTCATTTACGCTAAAACGCTTTGATTTTCGAAATTTCGGGTCGCCTGCAATGCAGGCTCCTACTGTCCAAGCCCACACGTCTCGATAATACTGCTGTAGGAGCCTGCATTGCAGGCGACCGCCGAAACTATTCCTTGTCGCCCGCGGAACGATCGCCTTTTGATCCGACGATGTCGAATACCAGTCCCGCCAGCGCGTTCATTCTGGTAACGCGAAAGATTACCTGGCGCAAAGAGATCTCGCGGACTGCCCGAACCTCGCGAAGCTTGGGCGTCAATAACGCGACCACGGCCGCACGCGCGATGGTCGACACGACAAATACGCCATACAGCGGACTCAGCCAGCTGTAGCTATGGCCGAAAAGGGTCAGTTCCGTTGGCATGACCGTTCCAAGATAACCGCCGAGCACGGCGCCGGTGAAGATGCCAACGCTCGCCAGCACATTGTGCACGGCAAGATAGGTGGCGCGACGGTTCGGGCTGATCAGGTCGTAGATAAAATTGCTGGCGCTAAGGCTGAAGCCCGCCCAGGAAAATCCACTGAGAGCCTGGATTGCAATCAGGTACCAGATATTGCTCGAGAACGTCCACAGTAGCGGCATGACCGGTATGAACAGGCCGGTGACGACAAGAATACGACGATTGCCAAACACGTCGCTGATCCGTCCCCATTGGGACAGGGTCAGGAACTGCGCGAGGATGGCGGTTCCGGTGTTCACAGTAAACGCAAGGTAGGAGAACTCCAGATCGCGCAACATGTAAACAGTAAAGAACGGTGATGCGATCGCGACCGAGAATTGCATCAGGGCGAAAAAAAGAGAGAACCGCACAGCGTTCGAATCGCGTATTCGTTCCCACCAGTCACGCCCGCTCGGAAACTCCAGCGCGGCAACATGACCGGACGGATCGTGCATTCGTGAAAGGTGATAGATCGAAACCAGACGCGCGACAATCGCCGTGCTGAACAGCACAATGAAACCGTAAAGCGTCTTGCTGTCCTCAGTGAAGAAATGCAGCAACAGGCCGCCGGTCATCAGCGATGCAAACGTCATGGCCGTGATCAGGCGGGTGCGCTGGGCAAAGAAGCGGCCACGCTTGCGCGGCGGTACGATATCGCCAAGCAGGCTGCTCCATTGCGGTGTCGTCAGGTGGGCGCCTCCGTGATAAAGCACGACAGAGGCGATCAATAGCGGCACCGCGTGTTCCGGCAGCAACAAGGGCAGCCAGAGAATCGGAATCCAGGCAAAGGCCTGAATGCTGGCACCTGCAATGATGATCGCCTTGCGGCGGCCCGTAACGCGGCCGAGCCATGCGGACAGCAGTTGCACCAGCGATGCCAGCATCGGCGGCAGCGATGCGAGCAGCCCGATCTGTGGTGTGCTGGCTTTCAGAAACAGCGCAAAGGCAGACAGGTAGGTTTCGCCGATCCCGGTCATCGTCGCGAATGCGGTCGCGTCTTTCAGCGAGTGCTGCAGCGATCGTTCGGTAACGGGGTCGTTCGAAAAAACTGGCATTACGTGCGGTAGTCTGGTCCGGTTGGGGGCGACAATGATCGGGCAAAGCTGTGCCTAAATCCATCGGCTGCGCCACACTTTGATCTGTACTCTGTCAACTTTCCCTGAGGTATCCCCAGGAGTGCAGCTTGTCATGGTCCTCGAACCAGCGATCGCCGATGTCTTTTCGGTAATACATGTTGGGAATCAGAATGTTCTTGACCCGCTGGTAGGCTTGGGCCTGCGCCTGTTTTACCGAAATGCCCTGGCCGGTAACTATCAATACGACGCCGGTGTGTCCGGTGATGAGCCATTCGCCCTTGACCAGCTTGACGTCCTCGATGTGAATCCCGTCAAAGTTGGGCTTGCGAAAAATGACCACCCGGTCTTTTGAATTGGCCTCGAAAGTCTTTGGATCGTTGTAAGGAAAGGGCGGAACCACGACGCGAAGACCGATCTGGAAACCCTTCTTCGTCTTGAAATCTTTCAGCGACCCATCTGCCATGCCGAGAAGAAACTCGCCGATCGGCATCGACAGGCCCTCTGCCTGGATGCTGATGCTGGGGTAGCCGAAGCGGGCCGTGAACTCCAGCGGATAAATGCCCTGTCCGTTGACGATACAGTTGACGTCAATGTAGCCGACGTATTTTTCCTCGGCCAGGCGATCGCGCAGTTTCGCGAGCGTAGCTGTGTATATCCGGTTCGGCCCGCTCCAGTACATGCAGGTGCCCATCTCGCCGGTTGCCGGGCCGATATCGCCGGGAAAGAGCGGTTTGTGTTCGAAGTTGACGTTGATCGGCATCATGAAGTCGCTGCCGTTGAAAAATGCGCCGACCGCTACCTCTACACCACGCACGCGCCGCTGCAGCTGGAATATTTTTACGGTATCCGCGTACACGGCCTTGTAGGACTGCAACACGTGCACAACATCCTTGCCATCGTCTTCCTGTCCGACAAACAACAGCCGCTTGATGTTCTGTGCCTCGCCACTCGGCTTGATTACGTACGGTGCCGGGTTATTGCTGACATAGTCTATCGCGGTGTCGAAATCGCTGAATTCCTGGAACGGGATGATCGAAACACCGTGACGCTTGAGTTCCTGCTGGCCGAACGTCCGGTCGTCCTCGAGCCTGTCTGTATACGGTGTGCCGCCGACGACGCGCTTGCCGGCATCGCGCAACTTCTTGGCTTTCTCGCCCTGGCCGAGAACGTCGTCGAATATGATGATATCGGCCCAGTCGACATGAGACTCCCAGTCATCGACCTTGGGCACGAAACCATCGCCGATGGAGCGCTCGGTTTCGTTTTCGATGTAATACCGGACTTTTTGCCCTTCCTTGACGACCTGCCAGGCGATGTCGCTGATCAGTGCGTCTATCGATACGAACAGGAATTTCTTGGTCTGACTGGCCAGGGCGTTCTCCGCGATTTCAGAATTACCGGAACTGCGGTCCTAAAGATACCAGTCTTTTCGCAGGCCGGCTCTGCACTTGCCAGTCGCGCAATGGAATCGAATGGAAGCGGGGGCTCGCTGCGAGCCCCCGGTCAGTCGCCTATTTCTGTAATCCGAGCAATATTGCTGTGCTGCCGTTGTCGACAACGAACACCATCGCATCGTTTTGCGATATCAGGTCGAAGATCGATATGAGCCCACTGTAGTCCCCTGCAATTCCGCAGCCCGAAATCGTGCTTTGGACTGCATACAGATCAAATCGCGAATCGATGATGGAAATCTGGCCATTGGACACGCAGCCTTGCATGTTTTGCCCGTCGAACGAACCCGAGTTCTGTATCGTGAACGTGACGTCCGGGTTTCCGAGATCGTCGTAGGCTGTCCACATGCCGCTCAGCAGAGATAACGACGAATCGCGCTCGTAGAAATCGTCATAGTACAGGTCGAACGTGCCGGACTCCGTCGCTGTCGTGCTCCATGCGCCGGACATCGTATTTCGCTGTGCGACGGTCGCCGCGATGCTCAGGTCGCCGACCGTGGAACCATCCGGCCAGATTCCGCCGGGACTGGCGAATGCCTTGCCATCTCCTGTAAGGCTCGTGCCGGCGACCGTGACCAGGGCGCTCATCTGGGTCAATGTGTCGGCCGAGATCAGCCGGAGTCGACCGTCCTCACTGACCATGCCTATGACATCTTCGCTGCCCATGGCAGCATCAAAGGTCATCGTGCCGAACCAGAGTCCGCCCGGCAGTTGATCGACCGGTGGTGGCGTCACAACAACCGGTGGTGTAGCCGGCGCGTCGGAGCCGCCACCGCACGCCGCAAGGACGGACATCAGGCCAGCACAGGCCAATACTTTGAATTTGTTCATGTGTAACTCTCCCTGTGAAATTTCCGATTGACCAGCCCCTGAAAATGGCGCTGCGTCGACGCTTGCAGATTGCGGGAGAATTCGGCCTGGCTCCTGACGGCCAGGCGAGGATTGCTGATGATTTGCTGATGAAAGCCGGAATTGTGTGAACGGCCGGCCGGAAACCGGTCAAAATGCCCGGGACGTTCGAATCAGGCCACGGACTATGATTTTCAAGCCGCTTCCGCTGCTACTGCTTTTTGGTTTGCTGACAACTGTTGACGCACGGGCGTTCGAGATCCGCTCGCTGGAAACGAAGCGCGTCGACAAGCGATTTACCATCAGCCTGACCGCCCGGCTCGAGCGTCCCGTAGACGTCGTTTACGGGCGCCTAACCAGCTACGATCAGCTGAGCCAGCTTTCCGCTTCGATCGAGGAAAGCCGGCAATTGAAGGCGGATGAAGCCGGCGAAGTTATTGTCTACACGCGGGTGCGTCCCTGCGTATTGTTTGTCTGCAAGACGGTACGAATATTCGAGACCATCAGTTATCCGGCGCAGTACCAGATCGTCGCTACTGTCATTCCTGCCAGGAGCGAGTTGGCTTACGGCAGCGCGCACTGGACGCTGATGGCGGAAGGCGACGGTACCTTGCTGAACTACGAGTCCGAAATCGAACCGGGCTTCGACATGTTTCCACTTATCGGGCCTGCTGCCGCCAGCTACAGCATGAAAAAGCAGGCAAAGGAATTCCTCAAGGGCCTCGAGCAGTAACAGCAAACAGGAAAAGAAAAAAGGAACAAAAAAGGGGCCGGATACATTTTCGAGCACGAAAAATGTATCCGGCCCCTTTTTTTACTTGCTGATGCGTTCCTGTACTTCGTCGAACAATGCCTGGCGCAATCCCAGCAATTGGAATATCTCGACGATCGTAAAAAAAGGAGCCGCAATATTGGCTTGGATCGGATGCTTGATAACCACCGGTGCGGACTTTTCCACGGCGTGG